>JBLHOB010000436.1:0-3496 GCA_047619425.1 Myxococcota bacterium | reverse complement strand
TTCCCCGTGCCGCGGCGCAGACGCGAGCCTTCGCCACCTCGGGTCATCACGATCGCGCCGACCTTTGCTGCGATTGCATCTTCGTCGAGGCCGGTCTTCTCGAGAGTTTGCGTCCACTCGTAGTCGTTGCAGATATAGACGGAAGCGCCATCGAGAAGCTCGACCAACTCGGGGCCGTCGAAGATGCCCATCGCCTGGCCGGGGTCGACGACACAGATCTTCCCGTCGGCTTTGAGCCCGGCGGCGTAGTCGATCATCGCCTGCTTGCTGTTCGGCGATACGATCCCGACCGAATACGTCTCGTCGACGCTATCGAGCGTGGCCTCGTGCGCGCGGTCCATTGCGCCCGGGTGAAACGAATTGATCTGGTTGTGATCGAGATCCGTCGTGATAAAGCACTGAGCCATGAAGGTGTCGTCGAGGGTTTTCAGCCAATTGCGCCGCATACCGTGCTGATCGAACCAATCGGCGTAGGTTCCAAAGTCACTGCCCACAGTGGCCAGGACAATTGGATCAATGCCCAAAATCTTCAGATGGAAGGCGATGTTTGCCGCCGTACCGCCGAATCGCTTCTCCAGGCTCGGCACGTAGAACGATACGTTCACGCTGTGGATCTGGTCGGGTAAAATATGGTTCTTGAAGTGATCGGGGAAGACCATAATCTGGTCGATCGCAACCGATCCTGTGCACAATACTGACATTGATTGACCTCCGGGTGCGGCAGTCTTGCGACCTCATCCAAAAGAGTCAATGGTGTCTGACCCCATGGACGTGTAAAATGCGCGCAATGAAGATCAGTGAACGATTCGAGTCGGGTAAACCTGTAATTTCTTTCGAATTCTTCCCGCCCAAAACCGACGGCGGGTTCGCGGCCCTATTCCGCACGATCGCAGAGTTGCAGTCCCTGCAACCTGGCTTCGTCTCGGTCACCATGGGGGCCGGTGGATCGACGCGCAGCAAGACTGTCGATCTCGTCGTGCGCATCGAGCGAGAAACCGGGCTCACCGCAATGGCCCACCTGCCCTGCGTTGGCTTCGAGAAGGAGCAGGTCGGGACCATTCTCGAACAACTCCACAGCGCTGGGATCCGAAACGTGCTCGCCTTGGGCGGCGACCCGCCAAAGGATAACGATGACTTTGTCGCTCCGATCGACGGTTTTAGCTACGCGAGCGATCTGGCCGAATACATTCACAAGCAGCAACCCGACTTGTGCGTCGTAGCTGCGTGCTACCCAGAGACGCATCCCGCAGCGCTCAGTGCGGACGCCGACTTCGACAACCTCAAGCGCAAGGTTGACGCCGGCGCCGAAGTGTTGATCACACAACTATTTTTCGAGAACGCAAAGTTCTTTGCGTTCATGGATCGTGTGCACGCCGCTGGCATTACCGTGCCCGTGGTACCCGGCATCATGCCCATCGTCAGCCGCGCAGGCGTAAAACGCATGACGTCGATGTGCGGTTGCGAGATTCCGCAAGAGCTCAATGTCGAACTCGATCGGGTCGGCGAAGACGAAGCCGCTACCGCCGAACTCGGCGTGCGCTGGGGCACGATGCAGTGCCGCGAGCTTTTGGACAGCGGCGTGCCCGGCGTTCACTTCTACACGCTCAACAAGAGCTCAGCGACCCGGCACATCTACGAAAACTTGTTTTCCAAGGATTGATTCGTGTCCAAGGCGAGCGGCAATACTTCAACAGGTGATGCACCGACTCGGCCGTTGCGCATTGCGGTCTTGCTGTCCGGTGGTGGGACGAGCCTCGAAAACTTATTCAGCCACATCGACGCCGGGCTGCCCGCCGAAGTGGCCGTCGTCATCTCGTCCAAAGACAGCGCATATGGCCTTGAGCGCGCGCGCCTGCACGACGTACCGGCCATCGCAATTGCTCGCAAAGGCATGCCCGACAGCGAGAGGTTCAACGACGCCATCCACGCCGAACTCGCAAAGTACGACGTCGACCTCGTCGCCCTACTCGGCTTCCTCTCGCTATTCGAGCTGCGGGGTAAATACGAGGGCCGCACCCTTAACGTGCACCCGGCATTGATCCCCGCATTTTGCGGCAAGGGGTTCTACGGTGAACACGTTCACCGCGCTGTGCTCGAAGCCGGAGTAAAAGTCTCGGGAGCGACCGTTCACTTCGTCGACGAGCAATACGACAAGGGCCCAATCATGCTTCAAGAAGCGGTCCCGGTCCTCGAAGGCGACACCGTCGACCGACTGGCGGGCCGGGTCATGGCCGCCGAAAGACGCCTCGTGCCAGAGGCCATTAGGCTGATCGCTGAAGGGCGTGTCGAGATCAACGGGCAGCGGACAGCGATCCGGCGTTAGCGCTCATTGTCGCCACTCCCTCGCTTCTCGCCACTCCCCTTCTCGTCACCACTCTCGCAACGGAAGTCTCAAGCCCAACTCGAGAAAACTTCCCACCTCCGCCTTTCGGCAATGCGATGCAATGGACACACACGAGCGGAACGGAAAACGACGTGCTTCGCCTCGGGCCAAGTTGGCGCCTGATGGACACAGCGCCAATTAAGCCCTGGCTCAACCGAATTGGGCTTGTCTATTTCGTCAGTTTCTACCTTGGCCAGTTCGACGACCTCCCGTCAGAGGGAACGCGGATGCTGATTGAACACGTTTATCGCGTCCCCCCTGCTACCCGCGCTACTCGACAACCGCGTCTATCTCGGCGGCTTTATTGACCACAACATCTGGTCCGGCGCACCGGCCGGGGGCGACACCAACACGGTCGTCACCGAGCACCAATTGGGAGTGAGACTCTTCGGGAGGCTCTACGCCGTTGCAGAGTTTCGCCGCAACGAGTTCTTCCCCACCGACAAGAACGGTGTCGGATTCGGAATCGAATACATTGTGCCGTTTACCCGGGATAACTGATATTCCGCACAACAACCCTGGCGACCGAGCTCGGCTCAGTAGCTAGTCAGCACCTTGATCAGTTGGCCGAGCACCAGGGGCTTTGCCAAAAAAACGTTCATACCGACTTGCTCGCAGCGCATGCGAGCTTCGGGCATGACGTTCGCAGTCAGGGCGACGATGGGGATGTCACTCCCGGCTTCGCGGATCTTGCTAGCAGCGGTAATGCCATCCATCTCGGGCATCTGTAGATCCATCAGGACCAGATCAAATTCGCCGAAGAGCGTCCTTGTTACCGCGTCGCGACCATTTTCAACGATCTCGACTTCGCAGCCCAAACGCTCGAGTTGCTTGCGCACCACAATCTGGTTGGTGCGGTTGTCCTCAGCGACCAGAATATTCAATCCAAGGTGAATCGCTACTTCCGTGGTATCGAAGTGCGACCGCAGGAGGGCCACGTCGACCAACGTGCGCTCGGCGCTAGCTTCGTTGGCGGGATCGGTGTCGCATTGTCCCGGTGATTCCGGTTTGAATAGGGCTCCGCCCTCCGGGCGCGCCATCGTGGCTGGCAGCCTCAGTCGAAACGTAGCCCCCGCGCCCTGCTCACTCTCGCCATCGAGTTCGCCTCTCATC
>JBLHOB010000435.1:0-3503 GCA_047619425.1 Myxococcota bacterium | reverse complement strand
GCACCTTGTCACCGTGACTCATCCAGACAACATGCTCGGAGTCACGTGCGATCCCCGCGAACAAGCGATCCTCGACATCCTCAAGAGCGAGATGCGCGCGTCCGTATTCACTTTCGTCCGCTTTCTCAACGCGCCCACCGAGACGGGCAACCAGCAATTGCAGGCCGTAACAGATGCCGAGAACCGGGGTGCCGAGCTCGAACACCTTCGGATCAATGTCCGGTGCGTCCCCATCGTGAACACTCGATGGGCCGCCGCTCAAAATAATGCCAGCCGCCCCCCAGGCTTCGATGTCTTCGATCGACATGCCGGCCGGGTGGATCTCACAGAAGACGTGCTGTTCGCGAATGCGACGTGCGATGAGTTGGGTGAACTGCGAACCAAAATCCAAGATCAGGATCTTGCCGCCAGGGGTATTTTCGGGGGGCATCTACGCTTCAGTCAATCCGATAGTTTGGGGCTTCTTTGGTCACGATCACGTCGTGTACGTGGCTCTCCTGCAAACCTGCAGAAGAGATCTTTACAAACTGGGCGCGAGAGCTGAGTTCGCCGAGGTTCGCGGCACCGCAATACCCCATGCCCGAACGAAGCCCACCGTATAGTTGGTGCAAGCTCGCCGACATACCGCCGCGATAGGGAACACGACCCTCGATCCCTTCCGGCACCAATTTGTTCTCCTGAACGTCGGCTTGGAAGTATCGATCGCTACTGCCCTGGGCCATGGCGCCCAACGATCCCATGCCGCGATACACCTTGTAGGAGCGCCCCTGAAACAGAACGACTTCACCCGGTGACTCGTCGGTGCCCGCAAAGAGCGAGCCAATCATCACCGTTGAGGCCCCTGCCGCCAACGCCTTCACAACGTCACCCGAAAACTTGATGCCACCATCGGAGATCACAGGAATGCCGTATTGAGACGCAACCTTATGGGCGTCAATGACCGCCGTAAACTGCGGCACACCGACACCTGCGATCACACGAGTCGTACAGATCGATCCGGGGCCAATGCCAACCTTCACGCCAGAAACCCCAGCCTTGATCAGCGCTTCGGCGCCCTCTCCCGTCGCGACGTTGCCGCCGACAATCGGAAGATCCGGGAAGTGACTTCGCAATGCCGTCACGGAATTGAGAACACCTTGAGAATGACCGTGGGCGGTGTCAACCACAACAACGTCCACGCCAGCGGTTACCAATGCTTGTGCCCGCTCGAGTTCGTCCGGGCCGACACCAATCGCCGCACCACAGCGCAAGCGACCGAGTGAGTCTTTGCACGCATCCGGGTAGCGCTCGCTCTTTTCAATGTCTTTGATCGTGATCAAGCCGCGCAAGTTGCCATCCGCGTCGACGACCAGCAATTTCTCGATGCGATACTGGTGCAACAACTCTTTGGCGCGTTCCATATCCGTGCCCGGGGGCACAGTGACGAGACCGTCGCGGGTCATCATCGATGAAACTTTTGCGTTGGTGTCTTTCACAAAACGCAGATCGCGATTGGTCAAGATCCCGACCGCTTTGCCGTCGCGCGTCACCGGCACACCCGAGATGCGATACCGCGCCATCACATCGATGGCCTCGTGGATTCGCTGTTCGGGCCTCATGGTGATTGGATCGACAATCATGCCCGACTCAGAGCGCTTGACTTTGTCGACCTCGGCCGCCTGGGCGTCGACCGGCATATTCTTGTGAATAATGCCGATGCCACCATTTTGGGCCATCGCAATAGCCGTCTCGTGTTCGGTGACCGTGTCCATGGCCGCGGAAACCAGGGGCGTATTCAGGGAGATCTCGCGAGTCAGTTCCGTCCGAAGATCTACTTCGTTGGGTAAAACATTAGACTCACCGGGCACTAGGAGGACGTCATCAAACGTCAACCCCTCGCGAATTCGGCTCTCATCCATTCGGAGCTTCTCGTTTAGGCAAAGGGGGCGCGTGAATGGACGAATGCCGTCGTCCACAGGCCACCGATTTGCTGCGCAATCTTACGGGGCGGCGTGTGCCGGGTCAACCGCTGAAGACGATGTCGTCGGTCGAAAGCCCCTCGGAAATGCGAGAAAGCTGGGGACGCATGGCTGTGGCGAAGTCGGCGATGATCGCCTCGGCCAATCGACACGCAGTCCGCGGGAAGTCATCGGCCAGCCGCAGAAAGCCGGCCCGGGAAAGCATGGCAACCCGAGCGTCCGCCTGGGCACACGCGGTTGCCTCCCGGCAGCCGATCGTCATCAGTGAAAGCGCCCCCAAATGGGTGCCCTCACACAAAAGGCCAAGACTTCCACCCGCGAGGCTCTTCACGCGGAAGCTCCCACTCAGCACGAGAACCAACGAGTCAGCCTCGTCACCGGCGCAAAACAAGGTCTCACCCGCGGCCACGCTCTGCTCGTCGAGCAATTCGAAGAAATTCGCGCGGTCTTCTTCGCTGAACTCAACAAAGAGATCGAAACGTTTTAGATCGGAAGCTTTCACTCAGTCCTCGTCGGCGCCCAAATTGAGGACGCGACATGAATAGCCGAAGCCACACCCGGTTTAGGGCACAACCCGAGCAAACAAGCTGCGCAAGAGTGCCGTGGGTTCCTTGTCGCCCTCAAGGGGCAACAAGATCAACGAAGCGTTCTCGAGCAGCGCCAGACTCTCGCGCAAATCACCCGGGTCGACCCGCTCTTTACGCGCCAACATCACCACGTGAAGCGCGTCGGTTCGAGTGCCCTTGTGCAGGACGCGCCTCACTTCATTTGTCCCCTCCTGCAGCTGGGACACGTTGCCGCTGTGTAGGATCAATGTCGCAAGCGCACCACGCGCGGCCAGCGGCCACAGCGGGCGATAGGTCTCCGCCGAAGGAACCTGGATCAGCTCAAGCTCAAGCTCGCCAGCGAGACGCAGCTTGCCAATACTCGACAGCTCCGTTTTGGGTTCAACCCCGCGACCGATGCCCGGTGACACTTCGAAGGTGGGCACCGAACGCAGGAGATTCAAAAGGTTCGAGAGCGTCCCTGCCTCCCCGGCGACTACCAGAATTTTCCCGGCGACCACGCGCTCGCCGCGCGGCGTGGCGCCCAGCAAATGTTCCCGCAATCGACTCACCTGGGCTTCGCTAAACAGCGCGGCGCCGCTCGTTTCAGGCCCGAGCCCACACACCTGTGCCTGGCCAAGACTAACGACGTTGCGCTGACACAAGGTCTGGAGGGTACGGAGTACCTGATAGTCCGGGTACGTGCAGTGATCCACGATCGCACCGACTTGATCGTAGTGCTCGAGCAGCAGCAACACCTCTTGAGTCAGCGGGTGAACAATGTTCGGCAATTCAGAAGTCGTCATGCTTTGCTTGACCGTGGAAGAGCGTGTTGGGAGTTGGAGTGCGAGTCGATCCCATTCCGCGAGCTGCCGCATCCCCTCTGCCAACAGCGCGCGCACCGGCGCGATGATTTTCATCGCCGCTTCGGGCCTGCGTCCCGTCTCGAAAACGAACTCACCTTCGCGCCAAGCAAGCATGCGAAACAGAGCTTTTTCGC
>JBLHOB010000434.1:0-3507 GCA_047619425.1 Myxococcota bacterium | reverse complement strand
AGGTCGTCGAGCAGCTCCATTAGCGGCATCGCGGTGCGGCGACTCGTACCGATGATCTCTTTGTAACTCGGAGTGTCGAGTTCTTCGTTGCTCTCGAAGTGCTTTATGACCCTTGCCTTGAGGGCATCGATTGCATCTGCGTCAAAGAACAAGTCGCTGGGTGCGCGCACGATCTCACCGTTGCGCTCGAGAAAGGCAACGAGGTCGCGAAATAACTCTTGTGAGATGCCGAGCTTATCGGCCCAGTCTTTGACGGACGCGGGCTCGAGCTCAGCGGCTTTTGCTTGCTCGCGGATTTTCGCCACTGCGGCCTCGCTCGGCGCATCGAGCTTGGGTGCGTAGTCTTTGCGCCAGGCGTATTCACCGCCGATGCAGATCTCACCCTGTTCTTCGAGGCGCTTGATTGCGAGTTCGGCACCTTCGGGTCGCACGTTCTCTGGCAACTGGCCGCGCAACGTGCCGCGGCTGATCCCCGGACGCAGCGGTTCGCTTTTGTGAAAGGCATCAAGGACTTTTAGAAGCCGCGCTTCCATGCGACCAACGAAATCGGCGCCGAACCAGCGCTTGCCACCTGCGAGCAGCAGCGTGCCTTCTTCGGCGAGCACCGCGAGGTGATGTTGCAGCTCTTTGTTCGACAGGCCCATCTCCAATGCGAGGATCTGTTCTTCCGCACCCGTCATGCCCGTGCGCAACACGCGCTCGCGCACACCGGTTTGAGGTTCGCCCTGCGCAAGGATCGTAAGTTCGCGCACAAGTGCCGGGTCGCTGCGTCGTCGGTGCGGAGGTGCGACGTCGAGTACCGTGCCGCCGCCAAGCGTGCCGCCAATGCCAGCGGTGCGTGCAAAGCCACGGGCGATGAAACGATCACCGATCATCAGGGGGACTGGGTCGCCGTCGATGTGGAGGCGCGCGAAACCCTTTTTACCGGGCTCAAAGCCATCGCTTCCGATGGGCGCGAGCCGGGCACGGCGCTCGGCAGTGCCACTCAGAAACTCGATGGATACGGTGCCCTCCGCTTCGGCCGCACTCGGCAGCCAGGCGACTTCAAGATCAGCGGTTGTGGTTGAAACCATCGACGAGGCTTTTGCGACGACATCGCCACGAGAGAGATCCGCAACCTCGACACCTTGCATGTTGACGGCACATCGAGAGCCCGGGCCAACGCGGTCTTTGGACTCGCCATGAGACTGCAAGCCGCGGATCCGCACTTTGTGGCCGGTGGGGTGGATCTCCATGGTGTCGCCACTGCGAAACTCGCCGCCGAGAAGCGTGCCCGTTACAACAGACCCAAAGCCCTTCATTGCAAACGCGCGATCAATCGAAAGCCGACTCACGCCCAGGCGCGGCGTACGGGGACGGGTAGTTTGGACAAGTTCGAGCAGCGTGCTCCGCAGCTCGTCGAGGCCAGCGCCTGTCTGCGACGAGACCGGCACCATGGGGGCACCGTTTAGAGAGGTGGACTCAAGCAGTTCGGCGACCTCTTCGCGCGCCATCTCGATCACTTCTTCATCGGCGAGGTCGCTCTTGGTGAGTGCCACGACCCCGTTCTCGATCGCAAGCAAGTCGCAAATCGCAACATGCTCACGGGTTTGCGGCATCACCCCCTCGTCAGCCGCAACGACGAGCAAGACAAGGTCGATGCCCGCGGCGCCCGACACCATCGTGCGTACGAGCTTCTCATGGCCAGGCACATCGACAACCGCGACCTTTACGTCGTCGGCGAGGTCGAGCACAGCAAAGCCAAGATCGATCGTGATCCCGCGCGCCTTCTCTTCGGGCAATCGATCGGTGTTGACGCCCGTCAGTGCGTGCACGAGGCTCGTCTTGCCGTGATCGATATGCCCCGCAGTACCGAGCACAAGAGAGGGCTTGTCGTTACCGGCTTTCGGCGAGCCATCGTCGCCGGCTGCGTCAGCGCGGCCCAATGACGTCCCGACCCATGTAGGGCTGCAACACCTTGGGGATCTTCACGCTGCCGTCGGCTTGCTGGTGAATCTCAAGCAAGGTGAGAATCGCGCGAGCGTTTGAGATCGCGGTGCCGTTAAGCGTGTGGACGATCTCGTTTTTCTTCGACCCCTTGCGCTTAAATCGGATCTTCAAGCGGCGCGCCTGAAAGTCGGTGCAGTTTGACGTGCTTGTAATCTCGCCCCAATCGCCGCCTTCTCCACGGCCAGGCATCCAGGCTTCGAGGTCAAACTTGCGAAATGCCGGAGCGCCGAGATCGCCAGTCGGGATGTCGATCACGCGATAGGGGAGTTCGAGTGCATCGAAGATGCGCTTTTCGATCCGCAAGAGATCCATGTGCTGGGCTTCAGATTCTTCTGGCGTCGTGAAGACAAACATCTCGGTCTTCGAAAACTGATGCACGCGGTAGAGACCCTTACTCTCTCTACCCGCAGCACCCGCTTCGGTGCGAAAGCAGTGAGAGAGGCCGGCAATCTTGAGCGGCAGGTCGGCTTCGTCAAAGATCGTGTCTGCGTACATGCCGCCGACCGTAATCTCCGCCGTGCCCACCATGCAGAGGTCGTGTCCCTCGATCGAATAAATTTGGCTCTCTTCACCGCGCGGGTTAAAGCCGAGGCCTTCGATGATTTCGGGGCGTGCGACATCCGGTGTCGTGACGGGCGTGAAGCCTTCTTCCATCAAAATTTCGAGGGCGAAGCGTTGCAGGGCAAGGTCGAGCAATGATGCTTCGTTCTTGAGGTAGTACCACTTCGAGCCGGCCACCTTTGCGCCGCTTTCGAAATCGACGAGGTCGAGATCGGCGCAAATCTGAAGGTGGTCTTTGGGTTCGAAATCAAACTTGGGCACTTCACCCGACGTGCTGATCACACGAAAATTCTCTTCGCCGCCTTCGGGGCTCTCGGCATGGACGAAGTTCGGTAGCTCGCGCATGGCAGTGGTAAGTGCCGTGTCGGAGTCGCGAAGCTGAGCTTCGATCTCATTGACTTGTTCTTTAAAGCCGCGGCCTTCGGCGGTATGGGCCTCGCGTTCGTCCGCGTCCATCTTCCGCTTGCCCGACTTCTGGTGCTCGTTGCGCAGTCGGTTGGTCTCGCCGAGTTTCGTGACGAGTGCGTTGTGGCCCTGGTATGCAGCGAGAATGCCGTCCAGATCGACAGTGAGCCCGCGCTTGCGGCAGCTTTCGGCGATTTCTTCACGCCGGTCGTTCAGAGTTTTGGGATCTAACATTGTGGGCGGTAGGGAAGCACAGCGGAGGGGCCAGAACCACAATCCGGGCGAATTGGCTGGGTGTTGGTTTCCGGGCTGACGCTCGAGGCCCTTGGCAGACCAGAAACCGCGTCAATCTGGCGCTCGGCCGTCTACAATCGCCGCGAGATTGCTACGTTACGGCCGCCCGCTCAGGCTGGGGTCGGACGCGACCGAAAGACTCGCGACACCGGCGCGGTACTACCACGGAGAGGTGGCAGAGCGGTTGAATGCACTAGTCTTGAAAACTAGCGAGGATTCACGTCCTCCGAGGGTTCGAATCCCTCCCTCTCCGCCATA
>JBLHOB010000433.1:0-3529 GCA_047619425.1 Myxococcota bacterium | reverse complement strand
ATTGCTCTTTTCTCAAAGGCCACCGCGCTCCCGGCTGCTGGTGCGGTAGTCCTGCTCGACTTGTACTTCAACCGCGATCACGGCCTTAAGCGGAGTGTTCTTCGCGCCCTGCCCCATCTGGGCGCAACGGCGCTTGCGGCCGCGGTGCACCTCGCAATCGCGAACTCCCACGGCGCAATGAGTGCAGCCCCTTCCATCGGCGACCTCGCCGCGCGTTTGCCGAGAGCGGCCTTCATCCCCCAGTTCTATCTATACAAGTTTTTCTGGCCGTTCAATCTCAGCAGTGAATATGTGTTGTCGTCCGTCAAAGAGAATCAGCTACTCCTCGGCGGCAGTGCGCTGGTGCTTTCGGCGATTGCAGCCTGGCTGCTTGTGACCGGCTATCGAAGGCGCACCTTGGCAGGCTTCTTATGCGCCGGTTTTCTCGTCGCCCTGGTACCGATTCTCAACCTTTTCCCCACCTACCCACCGGTTGCAGATCGCTACGCGCAAATCCCACTGCTTTTTTTGGCTCCCCTGGCCGTCCTGCCCCTGCTCAATTGGCTGCCCAAGACTTTGTCAGTTGGCCTGTCTCTTGTTCTTGCAGTCGGGTTGGCAGGGCTGAGCGTCGCGCAGATTCCAGTCTGGAAGACGGATGAGTCTCTCTTCGGACATGCCGCCGAAGTGAACCCCGAGGCGCTCTCTTCACTCGAAAACCTCGCCC
Organism: Myxococcota bacterium; assembly: GCA_047619425.1. Classification (GTDB taxonomy): domain Bacteria; phylum Myxococcota_A; class UBA9160; order UBA9160; family UBA4427; genus DUBZ01. Next base: position 2,826 of record JBLHOB010000433.1, on the reverse strand, counting down.
ATACCCATTGGATGCGCGGCCGCGAGCAGGAGGCGATTGCGGCGTTTAAAACCCTCGGCGAGCGCAACCCTAAGGACGGGCAGCACGCATTGTTTTCGGCCTGGCACGCCGTGCGCCAACGCGACTACGAACCCGTCGACGAGCTTCTCGGCGAGGCGCGACGCTTGGGCGTGGCGGCCTACTACATCCACATGGTGAAGGGCGAGATGTATCGCGAACAAGGGCAACGCAGCGGCGCCGTGCGCGAATTTAGGCGCGCAAAAGAAGACGCGGAGAGGCGCTTTCAACGCGATTCGCGCGCGCGGATTTACCTGCGTCCCATCAACCGAAACTTGCGCGCGTTCGATAGGACGAAGCGCTAAATCGCTTAGTCGCTCAAACCTGAGCGACGGCCTTCAACTTGAGGGCGTGCGAAAACCCAACCGCTCGAGCTCTTTGCGAAGCGCGCTGCCGCTCTCGAGTAGACGACGGAGCGCCACCACAGCTGGACGATCCCAACGGTCTTCGGGGATGGCAAAGTCGTAGTGCTCGTCGGTCAAAGGTGCGAAGTGAAGCCCGGCCTGCTCGGCAACGGTTTCGATCGTAACACCCCAGTCTGCACGCTCTTGCGCAACCGCTGCGGCAACCGCGTAGTGCGAGCGGGGTTCGTAGGGAAAGCCGGGAGGCTGGCGCTCACCAAGCAACTGATCGATTAGTACTCGCGTACCCGAACCGCGATTGCGATTCACCATCCGCATCGCAGGGTCGTCGAGCAATTGATCGAGCGACCTCTCTTCTCCGGGTCGCGTCACGACACCTTGCATGCGTCGGTAGCCCGCGAGCAAGCGAAGCCCCGCCCCCAGAAAGGGAGCGTTGTATTCACCCGTCTCTGGGTCGAGTAAGTGCAGCGGTGCAACGTCGCACTCGCCGCGACGTGCTGCCGCGAGGCCTCCGTGGCTCCCAACCGCGAGAACCTTGAGCCGAAACCCTTCTCTCGCAAGCGCGCTCGCAACCGCGTCGAGACCCGCGCAGTGACTCCCGACCACAACCATGTCGGCAACGGGGAGTTCTTTGCCGATCAACGTCACGTCTACTTCTGCGTCCGCTTCAACGATCTCGGTATTGCGCCCTACTCTGACAAAACCATCGGCGCGACTAAACGTTGTAACGCTGCCGCTCCCTTTGCCCATCGGGTAGGCGCGCGGCGGCCCGCTATCTCCCGCCACAAGCCCAACCAACAGATACTCAAGACGGCCACGCTCTGAAGTGACCTGCTGTGCCATTCGGGCTCTGACAACACCTGGACTTTCCGCAGCCAGCCCGGCCATGGATCGAATCACCGGAGCCACGAATTCGTGAAACGTAAAAATTGCCGATGTCGGAAAACCCGGAAGAATCACAACGGGCTTACGATGATGAGAAGCGAGGCAAATGGGCTTGCCGGGTTTGAGTGCGACTCCGTGGACCTCAATGCCGGGATCGAGTTCGCCGACCACGATGCCATTGAGATCCCCTTCGCCCTTCGAGGTTCCGCCCGACAGAAGAACCAAGTCGGCGTTGTCGAGAGCGCGATTGAGAGCCTCGCGAAGCGCGCTGACGTCGTCGCGGAACGCACCGTAGAAATCAGGAGCGCCGCCAATCTCGTGCACCGCGTCGGCGAGAATTCGGCCATTGCTGTCGAAGACAAGGCCAGGTCGCATCGCTTCGCCAGGCTGCACGATCTCATCGCCGGTGGAGAGGATCGCAATGGTCGGCCGCCGATAGACCCGTACTTGGTCGCGGCCGATTGCCGCAAGCAAGCCCGTCTCGCGCGACGTCATGCGGGTACCGGAAAATAAAACCGTCTCGCCGCGTCCCATGTCCGTGCCCGCAAACGACAAAGCGGCACCCGGAACCCGCGGATTGCGGACGATGAGAATCTGCTGACCGGGGTCGTTCGGGTCGGGCTCGACATCGGTGTGTTCAACGGGCACAACCGCGTCAGCGCCCCGGGGCAACATGCCACCGGTCGCGATCATTGTGGCGCGTCCCAGGACAACTTCGACCTTCGGCATAATGCCCGTTGGGATCGTCTCGGTATTAAGAGCGAGCCGCACGGGCTTTGCTTCGGAAGCGCCGAATGTGTCGGAGGCGTGGACCGCGAAGCCGTCCATGTTCGAACGATCAAAACCCGGGACGTCGACGTCCGATCGCACGTCTTCGGCAAGTACGCGGCCAAGAGCAATCTCAAGAGCGATCGTTTCAACACCAACAGGGACTGAGTCGATCACCCGCATCCAGCGCGCTTCGGCTTCGTCGCGGTCGATCACGTCTAAAAATTGTGTCTGCTTCACGGCTCGACTCCAGTGAGTTCAACGTCCACGTCGGCAACCGGCTCTTCGTCGTAGAGCAACACAGTAACCGTGTCACCCGGCGCCATGCCTTCGCGCTCGCGGGGCACGATCACTGCTCCAATCGCGCGCACAGTCGACGAAAGAATCGACGCACCCGACGTTGCGAGCGGGACAATTTCTCCGTTTTCGGCTGCGACACGGACATAGTCCGTGCGGCCAATCTTCGATGAAATTTTGCGGGCGAGCTTCATCTGCACGCGACGATGTGGCCACGCGCGATTGCGCCCCGCCATCGCGCGGACGCTCGGGCCAGCGAAGAATTCATAGGCACACAAACAACTCACGGGATTACCGGGTAGTAAGAACACAAGCTTGTCACCAATACGCCCGACTCCCGAAGGACTTGAGGGACGCATCGAAACACCGTGATAGTCGAGGCTTCCCAGCTCGTCCAACAACTGAGGCGCAAAGTCTTCCTTGCCGACGCTGCTGCCACCCGAGACAAGCACGATGT
>JBLHOB010000432.1:0-3537 GCA_047619425.1 Myxococcota bacterium | reverse complement strand
CGCCCGCGGTCTTGTTCGCCCATGGCGGCAAAAAGCTCGCGGTAGTTGTTTGAGAGCGTTTGCGGAATTTCACTGCTCGAGCCGAAGTCGAGCAGGCCGAGTATGTTGCCACCGTCGAGCAGCAAGTAATTGGCCAAGTTTGGATCGGTCTGCATCAGGCCGAATTCAAACATCTCGCGAAACTGCAGCTCGACGAGCGTTGCCCCCATCGTGTCGCGTTGCTCTTGGCTGTAGTCGACGCCGGCGAGGTCTTCTAGCGGCACACCGTAGAGTCGCTCCATGGCGAGAATACGCGGGGTTGTAAACTCTTCGACTAGATTGGGGATGCGATAGCGCGGGTCTTCGCCGAGCAGTGCGCTGTAGCGCCGCAGGTACTCCGCTTCTTTCAGGTAGTCGGCTTCTTGTTTGAGCTGTCGCTTCGCCTCGCCGATCAAGCTGTCGATTTCGAGTTCGACGGGGAGGATGCGCGCGGCTTTGAGAGCACTGGCAAGATTGCTTACGTCGCTATCGATGCTTTCCGCGACACCGGGGTACTGAATCTTGAGTGCGAGCTCAGCGCCGTCATGGGTGGTTGCGGTGTGGACCTGCCCGATCGAGGCCGACGCGATTGCCTCAAAGTCAAACGTGGCAAATTTTTTGAACCATCGTTGCCCGTATTCGTTGATCAGGGACTGCCGCACCTGACTCTCGGGCATGGTGTCCGCCGAGTCGCGCAGGATGGCCATCGCTTCGGCGAACTCTTTTGGCAAAAGCTCTTCGTCGAAGAGCGAGATCATCTGACCAATCTTCATTGCTGCGCCGCGCATTCGGGCGAGGCGTTTTGCAAGCCGCTGTGCGCCGAGGGGATTGAAGAAGACGTTGTCCTCTGAGCTGCTGCCGCCGCCGAGGGCGCGCTTTACGCGTTCCGCGGCGCCGCTGAGGGCGAATTCGCCAGTGAGCAGGCCGATGCGCGCGAGGCGCTCGACGCGGCTGGTCGGGACCCGCGATGCGTTTCTCTTTTTTGCGTCGCGCGCCTTGTTGCGCTTGTCGTCGTTTCGATCGTTGCTCAAACCCACCCCCCAGAGATGCGACGGTATCACGGCCAGGCGGTTTTCGAGCGTCGCTCGGCCGGTCTGTACAACGGGGGCGCCCATTGTTGCTTTCGATTGTGTGTATCGATGAATTGATGGTGCGAGCTTAGGGCTGCACGGCATTGGGCGTCGAGCCGGAGTTTACGACAAATGCCTCGGCTGCGGTGACCGCGATCCCCTGGGCGAGCAGAGCTCCTGCAAAAAAAACTCGCCCGTCCAGCTGTTTTGCTCATGATCTTGGTTCTGGCCTTGCTCTTGGTGGGAGTTCAGTTCGACCGAACCGTGGTAGGAGACGGGGATCGTGCGCCAGCGAATGCCTGGGCCCGCCACGGTGTGACACAGGTCCATTTCGACTCGCCGGGCCGTGAGCAATCGAGCCGCAGTACCGTCGTTGATCCACTGGGCCGCGAGTTCGTCACCCAATGGTGCGGCCATCCACACCGAGCTTCAGGCGATCGTGCAAAGCAGTTTGAATCGGGGCTTGGCGAAGCGGGCTGCGCGGCGTTGAACGACGTGGTGCTGAACCAAGGTGGTGGTCGCCTTTGACGACGAGGCCCGCTTAGGCCACGTACGTCACGCGGGTTTTGCCAAAGCGAAGTCGGTCTCCTGGTCGAACGGAACTGGTGGCGTAGATCTGTTGATCATTGATGAAGGTTCCGTTCTTCGAGCCTAGATCCACGAGCACAAGGCCTCGGGTACCAAAGGTCAACCGCGCATGATGGCGGGATACGGATACAAAATTGAGCACGACGTCGTTGCTGTGGAGGGCTCCGATGTTGACCGTGCGGCGCACAAGCGGAAATCGTTGCTTGCCTGTGCCCGGTTCGGTGAGGAGCAATTCGCCTGCCGGGCGTCGAGCCTGGTAGTAGAGCATCACGCCCAGCGCGGCGAGCGCACAAACCGCCAAAGCGGTGACAAGTGGGGCTCTTGATGTGTTCTCGGGGAAGTCGACTTCTCGGGTATCGGCTGCATCGTCGACCCGGACCTCGATTGCGTGACGTTGACCGTCAAAGGTGATCGGGTAGCTCGCGACATAGCTTTCGTTCATTCGCGTTGTGATCTCACTGAAAAAGTCGTCCAACTCCATTGGCGAGTGCAGCTGGTAGAGGCTTGCTCCAGTACCGGTCGATAGCTGGTCGAGTCCCGGGAGCCCGGCGTCGCCAAACCCCATGTAGCCGACAGAGTAAATTGGCGTGCGGGCTTGGTTTGGCCCTCCGAGGGCGCGCTGCAAAATCGTCGTCGGTGCATTCGTGCTGCCCGAGTCGCGTCCATCGGAGAAGAGGATCATGAAGATGCGCCGGGGGAGGGCGTTGCGACTTTTGTCGATCAGCTCAAGGCCGAGGCTGGCGCCGTCCCACACGCGCTTGGCGAGGGTCTGTTTTTGGACGGCAAGCGTCGCAATGCTCTTGGCGAGAACCTCGGGCTCAGTTCCGAAGTCGCCGACCACTGCTACTTCGTCGTTGAATGCCACGACAGCGACCTGATCAAGTTCTCCCATGCGTTCGAGGTATTCGAGTGCGGCATGCTTGGCTTGCTCAAACGGTTTCCCGCGCATCGATCGACTCGTGTCGAGGAGAAGAACTGCGGCGGTGCCGCGCCGTGTCTCGCCCACGGTCGTTAGCTCGACTCGCCGCGGGTCGACGAGTTGTCCGTTGTCGCGAATGGTGAGGGCTGTGCTCTTGAGCGCGGTCAATGCGGTGCCATCGGGGGCTTCGACACGTAGGTAGAGGCGGAGTGCGCCGCCGCTGTTGGCGGGCGGTACGATGTCGTCGATGAGCAGGTGCCCGAGATCTTGGGCATTTGAGAGCGCCTCGGCCCGCGCGATTTCGGCCGGCGCGGCGAACACAATGGCCGCAACCAAGAGAAATGCTCGGGTGCGCGCACATACGCCCAGTCGCGTCACAGCCCTTCGATCGTGCGAAAGCGGAAAATGCTCGCGCCCGAGTTTCCAAATTGGAGTTTGTCCCCGTCGTTTAGCGCCGTGGGGCCGGTGATCGGAACGTCGTTGATCGCAATTGGGTTGCGATCGACGAGGGCGCGAATTTCCGAGCGGCCATCGCCGCTGGTGATCGCTGCGTGCTCTCTTGAAATTTTGGCGTCGAGGATCTGCAAGTGGCATGTGTCGCCGCGTCCCAGCGTGATCTCGCCGCTCGGCACCGCGAACGCCTGGCCTTTGGTCTCGCCAAAGAGCGCAACCAGAACGCCGACGGCAGTCAGGGCCGTGTCTTCAGACGGGTTGGTGTAAACCGTGGCGTCGTCGCTCGTAACTGCGGCGGGGCTCGCGGCCCCGGCTTCGCCCGTTGCTTCCGTGGGCGGTTCGGCGGCGCTTGGTGTTGCGTGCGGAGTTGCGTGGGGTTTCGGCGGAATCGGTGTCGTCGAGGGCGATCCCTTCACCTTGGGTGCAAAGGGGGAGGCCGGAGACTTCTGGACTGCCGGCGCGGCGGACGACTTGGCGATGACGGTTGCT
>JBLHOB010000431.1:0-3558 GCA_047619425.1 Myxococcota bacterium | reverse complement strand
GCAGCCTCAGCGCCGTCGTGTCGCTTGATCCAAGCAAGTAGCGTCACAAGCCAACCATCGTAGTTGCCTTGCATTGAAAGCACTTCGTAACGCAAACGCTTTGAGTAGGTGGCCGCAGCCGCGAAGTCGGCTTGGTCGACGGCCTCACAGAGGGCTTCGACCGAGCGCTTGGCGCCTAGGCGCAACTCATCTTCGGTGAACACGCGTTCGAAGCTCGACGTTTCGCTCAACTCCCGCACCCCTCTGTGTCAGCCGCTAGAACGTACAGCGCTCAGCGCGTGCGCATCACGGGTGTCTCGATGGAAACCGTGTCCATTGACCTCGGCGAAGGGACTCATGTCCAGCTCGGCGACGACGTTGTACTCGGGGGTCGAAGTGACGAGCACAAGGCCCGCCTCATCCTGCAACCGGGCTCAGAGTTCCTTGCGAAGACCGAATGTCAGGGTGTGACTGTCGAGCGCTCGAAAGCCAATCAGCGCGTCGTAGTCGGCATAGCCCGACCATCCCTTCTGGAATGTCATCGAAGCACCAAAGCCAATTGTCCCGTAGTCGCGATCGATCTTGTTGGGCTTGATCGTGAAACTCGCCTCGGGGATGACCTTGAGAAAGCCCTTTACCTCGGCAGCCTGGTCGAGGAACTCGTGCAAGTACTGGATGCGAAGGTACGGAGCGACAACGCCGTAGCGTGTGCTGATGGCGTGCACGACGCTGGCACCGAGCGTAAGCGGAAGTGATGTCACCTCTTGCTTGCCAATTACGAGGCTGAGGCTGTCGTCGCCACCGCTTTCGGTAAAGCCGTCGATCTTCGTGTGATAGACGCCGAGCCGGCCGTAGGGATTGAAGACAACCGACTTGTAGGGGAAGTCCATGCCTACGCCGACATCGCTCGAAATCGTCCACCCGTCCGGGTCGCTCTTTTGCTTTGCGAAGTCGGGACCACCGTCCAGGGTCGGTGTGCGCTTTTCGTTGTCCGTCTTGATGCCGGAGCCTCGCAACGTCGCATCGACGTACAGCGAATCTGTTACGAAGTAGCTGCCGAACACCAGGCCCGCGATGTCGTCGATGTCCGACTTGCCGCCACCGCGAGAAAACTTGGTTTTATAGTGGTTGTATCCGAACCCAACCCCAACCAGGCCCCGGCTACCAATGCGGTAGTCCATGCCGAGAGTGAAGCCACCACCGTCGGTATTGCTGCCGAGTTCGCGGGAGGTGGTGTCGCCCTCAAGGCGGACATAGCGACCGCTCATGAACGCACCGAGCCCTTCGATCCCAAAGGTGTTCCCTTGGGTACTGACACCCTCACTCATCAAATTTGCGATCAGGCCCGGCGACGAGGCTCGCTGTCGCTCGCGGTCCATCTCGGCAAAGTTCATTGGCGGAAACAACGACGGTGGCGCGGCGGAAGCAACCGCGGAGACGCGGCCTTCTCCCCCGTCGCGCGCAAGTCCATAACTCTCGGAGGTAGGGAGCCCGCGCATGGTCGTGCGCACTTGTTGGACACGATTTGCGACGGCGGTCATCTGCCAACCCGCGATCGACTGCGCGACATCGCTTTGCCCGAACATCTCGGCCGGTGCATAGCCTTCGTTCTGCTGTTGTTCTTGATCGAGGGTCACGAACGTGTCCACATCCCAACCGCCGCCGGCATTGGTCATCGAGTCGCAGAAGCGCCAGAGCTCACGACGCTGACCAAGCGGCAGCGCCGCTTCGGCCGAAACATTCTGATTCAGTTTATCGTTGAGCAGATCCGTCAATTCTCCGCCCCACGCACCACCGCAGCCCACCGCCCCTGCGGTCTCTTCGTCCGTCGTGCCACCACGCGCTCCGGCACCACCAATGTTAAAAAGGTTGTCGTTAAACAGATTTCCCTGTCGACGTTGCGCTTGCACGGCCGGAGCAACGAGAGTTGCAATGGCAATTGCAAGTAGTGCCACGGACAAGTGCGGGCGCAGGCGATGGTCGAACATATTTTTCTCCGCAGAGCGGTTATCAGGTGGGTTTGAGCGTCGCGACGAATGCGGGCGAATGTTAGTACAGGACTGCACCGAGTCGAGCGACGGAGCGCAAAACCAAACACACCACGATTTCATCGGGCGGAGCCCAATTTGCGCGATGTTGAATCCATTCCATCGCGAGCTCGAGCCCCATCTTCGGCATCCTCGACGACTGTTTTTCGGGCGACTACGAAGACACCACCGGCGTCAATGCCCGAGTGGGGGCACGCTTTGATCGTGCGGATTCAACGACGAAGACGATCCCGACACCGAAGAATGGGTCCGAGACAAGCGGGCGGAAATTCTCTTCCATGATGGCGTCGCTCTCGGGGGGCAGTTTCCGATCATCCCGCACCTGTTCGGATACGTCGAGGGCACCTGGAACGGTGGCACGGAGAGCAACAGTCGTGACTCGTATTCGTGGCTGGCTGCCGACTACCCACTATCGGAATTGGGATTTGCTTCCAGCCGAGGCCCTCACCGGGCCTAGATGATGCCCGCCGCGATTGGAAACACGATTCGGATGGTCGTCCCGACGTCCGGCTCGCTGTCGATCTCCATCGTGCCCTCGTGAGCGCGCACGATTCCGAGGCACGTGCTGAGGCCAAGCCCTGTTCCGCCTCTCTCCCGGCGGGTTGTAAAAAACGGATCGAACGCCTGCGCGATTACGTCGTCCGACATCCCACAGCCCTCGTCACGAACCTCGATCCTATACTCGTCTTTACTCCGGCAAAGGCAGACAACGACTGCCGACTCGGCCTCGCTCGCAAGAATGGCATTCTGAACGATGTTAACCATCAACTGATCCAGTTCATCCGCCGAGCCCTGCAACGAATAGTCGCCCTCGTCCCCTACCACGCGAATGCGCACGCCGCGCTCTTGGGCAAGCGACTTGGTAAAACGAACGCCCCGCTCGCAACACGCCGACAAGTCGGCACTGCCGCGTACGAAGTCATTTGTCCGTGCGTAGGCCAACACGCCCGAAACAATATTTCCGCCTCGGCGCACGAATTCAAGGATCTCGCGAAGATACTGCTCCGTTCTCTTCGGACTTTTATCGCAGGCCCCCAACTCATCAATCGCCGACTCCGCCGCGAGACGAATCAAGCCGAGGGGGTTGTTGAGTTCGTGAGCGATGCCGGCCGCCAAGGTACCGATGGCTGCCATCTTCTCGGCCTGGCGCACCTGAGCATTCGAGCGTTCGAGTTCGCGGGAGCGCTCGCCTACTAGATTCACAACCGTTCTATTGCGGCTGATCAGCAGAGACAGGTAGGCGGCAATACTCACACTGCACAAGACGCCAAGGATCCAGACGGTGTTCGAGAGAGACGCCGCGTGTGCGGGGATGACCGTCGTGTCGAGGAAAAGCCATTCTCGGTCTGCAATCTCAACCGTGTGACCAGGCAACTGGTTTTCTGGGGCCGGTTGCTCGCCATTCGCCACGCGTTGCAGCGGCCCTCCGTAGAGAACAATCCCATTCCGACCGCTGTCGATTAGCTGAATACCAGCACCGTGTGCGCTTCTCGCAACAAAACGTTCGGCGATATCATCAACGCGGATCACA
>JBLHOB010000430.1:0-3563 GCA_047619425.1 Myxococcota bacterium | reverse complement strand
CGAGCGGTACCGTGCGCAGAGAGTCATTGATAAAGCCGAGCGCCGTGGTCGCGGCTTCACCGGCGTCGTTCCATCCTTCGAATGCGAAGATGGCGGTTGATCCCTGCAGCGTTGGCTGCACGTACATGCGAACTAAGTCAGTCACAACTTTAGATTCGCACGCACCAGCGGGTTTCGACAAGCATTTTTTTCGTTTGAATCTGTTTTTGCTGCATTGCGTGATGCGTTCATCGGCGACGATGGGAGATCACGTCACCTTCAAACGTTTTTTGCTTGAGCGACTCGCGACGAAAGATTCTCGTTGCTCGATGAGCGCATGATAAAGTGAAAATCTCTTGACAATTGAAGTCAAGATACGAATCGGTAGCCTCGACCGCGCACGGATACGATGTGCACTGGGTTGGCAGGGTCCGTCTCGACGTAACGTCGCAAGCGAACAATAAAGCTGTCGATCACACGCGTCTGGGTGTCTGGTCGCAAGCCCCAGACTTCTTCGAGAAGCTCGCCTCGCGTCACGACGTCGCCACCGCGCTCGATCAATGTCCGCAGCAAGCCCATCTCACGGGTCGTCAACTCGATCGTTCCCGACGGCGTGTCGAGAGAGAAGCGATCGTAGTGCAGCGTCACATCCCCAAAGCAAAACTCTCTGGGCGTCGCCTCGCCGTCATCAACACCGTCCCACCGCCGTCGCCGTAGCAAGCCCTTTACCCGGGCGAATAGTTCATCGAGGTGAAACGGCTTCGTGAGGTAGTCGTCTGCGCCTTCTTCGAGGCCGCGCACAACGTCTTCGGGTGAGTCCTTCGCGGTCAACATCAAAATGGCAACGAAGTTGCCCGAGGCGCGCGCGCGTCTGGCTACTTCAAAACCGTTCATGCGCGGGAGCATCAAGTCGAGGATCACGAGGTCAAAGCGATGTGCCTCTCCCGTCAATAGGTCGACAGCTTCCTGCCCGTCGCGCGCGACGGTGACTTCGTGGCCCTCGTGCTCGAGGTTAAAACGAAGTCCTTCTGCGATGTGGTCGTCATCTTCGACGACGAGAACTGCGGCCACTTCTATTTCCTTCCCAACTACAAACCCACGCTCATCGCGATGGGGGAATTCAATCGTTAATTACAGCGGGACCGTGCGAAGGGTTACGACAAAGCGACTTCCCCGCCCCGCCCCCTCGCTCTTCGCCACGACTCGCCCGCCCTGCTTTCGCACCAGGCTTCTGACCACGAACAGGCCGAGCCCCAGGCCCGCGACCGTTCGCTGCATGTCGCGCCCCACGCGGTAGAAGCGCTTGAAGATCTTTCGCAGCTCGCGCGGGGGGATGCCAATGCCCGAGTCCGCAATTTCGACGCGCACCCGGTTGTCCCGCAGCGCCTCCACCTTGACGCGCACCTGCACAGGCTCTTCGGAGTACTTCACTGCATTCTCCAACAAGTTGCTGAAGATAAGTCCGAGCTCCGATGCATCGCCCCGCACCACCGCCACGCAGTCTGCGCGCAAGCCGACGGCTTCGTCCGCGAGTCGATGGCGATCACTCACCTCTTCAATACACGAAGTCAGCACCGAACCGAGATCGACCTTTTCGCGAATCGGATTGCGCCCTCCCTCCTCGGCACGCGCGGCGTCAAGCACCTGAGCCACGGTACGATCCAGACGGTCTAAATCGGCGCTCATGCGGTCGATGAACTCGCGGCGCTGTTCAACACCGGGATCGTGTCGCTTCAACGTGTCGAGATAGAGTCGAAACGAAGCCATCGGTGTTTTCATCTCGTGGGTCACGGCGTCCAGAAATGCGCGCTGGCGCTGATTGCTCCGCATCTCTTGCAACAACCACGTACACAGTCCCGCGAGACCGATCATCACCAGCAAGAAAAAGATCGTCCCGAAGATCAAGAACAGCCAGTCGCGGGTACCAAAACCCGGGCCAACCGGGTCGAGACCACTCCACAGCAGCACCTGCCAGCCGATCGCGAGGACGAGCAGCAGCAGCATCAATACGATGCCGACGGTCAGACGGGGGAGTATGGAGCGGCGGGACAAATCGATCTCCGGTGGGAATCCAAATTTAGGATACCATCTGTACCGCACTGAGGAGGACCGACCCTGGCTTTGCAGCACCGTAAATACCGCGCCGCCCTATTGCTCGTCTCCACATCGCTCGCAATCTCCGTCGCGGGTCCTGTCACGGCTGGGCTTCCCGACGAAGGCGACTGCCCCGAAGTCACGTTGACGCCGGACGGAAGCGATTCGGCCGAGGACGCTGTCGCGGTGCAGATCGAGCCCGGCATGATCTTGAAGCAAGAAGACCTGATGCTGTTGCGTCAGCTCATCCCACTCGAGATTTGGCGGCACCGCGAGGTGTTCTTCCACGAGGGCATGCGCCTAGAAGTCGGCCCCTGCCATCGCCGGTACCCGGTCGCGCAGTTCTACCGTGCGGCGACGGAAAAGTTCGCCGGCCAGGCCAAAGTCGACAACGACGGCAACCTCACCAACTACACCGCCGGCCTGCCCTTCCCTCCCGAGAGTATCGATCCGAGCGATCGCAAAGCCGGGGCGATGTGGGCACTCAATCTCGAGCAGCGTTACGTCGGCACCGGGGCCCGGGGCAAGTTTCGCATTACCGACTTTCCCAACGCAGTCGGCGGACAGCAAACCTACGACGGCAAGTTCTACCTTTTGAAGGTCGCTCATCGCGCCGACCTTGAAGCCGACGGTTATCGCATCAAGAAGCGCAACAAAATGACTGCTGCCTTTGGAGGCGAATTTCATCGCCCCTTCAACGCGCGCCACCTCGCATGGCGGCAGCTGCGCCCAGCCAGAGCAAGCCGACGCTACAACGAGCCCGACGACATCTTCACCTACATCCCCACCATGCGGAAAATGCGACGTGCTGCGGTGAGTTGGGTCGATGGGATGTACATGCCGCGCTACAGCGTTACCGGCGACGGCGGCGGAGGGGGCCTCTTGTTTGGCGACGGCGGATCGATCAGCCCCACCGCGGGACGTTCAATCGCGGTCTCCGAAGACATGCGCCGTGGGTTCATCGGCATGACGCTTCGCGGGAACGCCTACGCGTGGCGAGTCGTCGGGGAAGCCGACGTCCTTGCTCCCCTGAATGCCTCGGGCAGTGGCTATCCAAAACTCGACGATCGCAACTTCGGCACCAGCGGTCTTTCACTGGCGAGCGACCGCTGGGACTTGCGGCATGCCCTGATTCTCGAAGGTGCGCTGCGGGTCGAGAACCTCGACGTCGCCTACGTCAAGATTTACATCGACTACCAGACCCTACAACCGCTCTACTGGTTTACGCGCACCAGCCGCCAACGCCTGCTCGATGTCGGAGCCTTCGCCTATCACTACAGTGACGACGACGCCAAAGCACCCGAGTGGCCGGGAGGCATGCAATCGTCGGTTTTCCTTCCGGTTGCCGCGACATTTTTTGACGCGGGTGCCGGTGCCGGAGGCTGGCGCAGAGAATCCTTCGACCTTGAAGCAACTCCGATGAGCGCAGACGAAGAGCGAGCGATGACAACGTCAAGCAGCCTGGGGCGCGGGCGCTAGCTCGCGACTTG
>JBLHOB010000429.1:0-3585 GCA_047619425.1 Myxococcota bacterium | reverse complement strand
GACTCGGTTTACCGCGCGGATCAACCGGTTTGATGCCGAGTCCGGCCGCGGCATTGAGCCGTGTCCAGGTTGACCGACTGCCTTGAGGCGTACCCAGTAGGGAAACTTCTGTGTGGTCTCAACACCGTAGAAGTACGCGTTGCCTTCGGTGTCGCCAAAGATAAAGCCGCCCTCGTTGAGGACGACTCCCGCACCCTTGAACCATTCGGGGTGGTGCTTGACGACGTAACCCGCGCCCATCTTCCCGCCGGCTTCCTCGTCTGCAACCCCGAGAAAGATCACATCTCCCGCCGGTTGAATGTTGTTTCGCTTGAGGGTCAACAACGCGAGTGCGTTTGCAACGCCTAGCCCCTTGGTGTCGATGGCGCCGCGTCCGTAGAGATCGCCGTCGCGGATTTCGCCACCGAACGGGTCGGCGCTCCAGTACTGAGGGTCGGCGGGCACGACATCGATGTGATGCATAAGGACGACGGCAGGCTTGGTGCCCTTGCCCGGTATGCGGGCCATGATGTTGCCGCGCCCGGGAGCGGACTCGACCGTGTGGTTTTCGATGTCGTTGGCGTCGAATAGCGCCGCAAAGAACTCTGCGCCGCGCGTCTCATTGCCCGGTGGGTTGGTGGTGTCGATTTGGAGATAGGCTGAAAGCATCTCGACCGATTCGGCCTCGATTGCGTTCCAATCCTGTGCGCTCGCACTACCGGCCGAAAGCGCAAATAAGGAAACTGCGAGCAGCGCTGCGGACTTGTTCGTAAGACTCATTCGTTTCCTTCCAACGACCGATTCGGCTGGGGCTTGGTCGAAGCTACAGGGACGCGCAAATGTGTCCGCCGTCAACGACCACTACGGACCCGTTCATGTAGCGAGAGGCGTCGGAAACCAGCAGTAGCAATGGGCCGTCGAGGTCTTCAAACTCGCCGTAGCGCCGAAGCGGGATCCCCTTCATAAACTGCGACGACCCCTCACCTTCGAGCAGGAGGCGGCTTACGTCGGTCAAGATATAGCCGGGTGCAAGCGCGTTGACGCGAATGCCGTAGCGAGGAGCCTCAAGGGCGAGAACCTCGGTCATACGCGTGAGCCCCCCCTTCGACACCGCATAGGGAAACTGCCCCTTGATGGTACGGGTGTCGGTGATGGATGAGATGTTGATGATGTTGCCTTCACTTTGTTTGTTCGCGACAACACGCTCGGTGTAGAGCTTGCTCATGAGCCATGCGCTCTTCAGGTTCGTGTCGATCACCGCGTCCCAGTCGTCTTCGTCGATCATGGTGTAGGTCTTCGCGCCGGACTCAATACCGGCATTGTTGATCAAGACATCCACTGGGCCGAACGCGTCCTCGGCCGCCGCAAAAAACGTCTCCATGCTCGCGCGATCGCATACATCGAGTTGGGCCCCATTCGCAGCCCCTCCCGCGTCGTTGATTTCGCTGACACGCGCCTCTATTTTGTCGACTCGCCTTGCTCCGAGACTCACTTTGGCACCCTGGCTCGCAAGTAGGCCTGCAAAGTGATGACCAAAACCCGACGAGGCGCCGGTCACGACGACGTGTTTGTCCGCTACGCTGAATCGATTCATAGCGCGGCAGTTTAGCGCGGACCTCCGCGGCCACAGGGCCAAAGAACACGATTGCATCAAAGAGGAACCAATGACCGACTCTCCCTTCGTACTCCAAGATCTCGACGACTCGGGCGTGCTGCTCGTGACACTAAACCGACCCGAGAAGAAGAACGCCTTTCACGAAGAGCAGTGGGACGCACTCGCGGACTGCTTCAACGATGCGAAGGCAAACCCCGCCGTCGCGGTCGTGGTTCTTACCGGAGCGGGCAACAACTTCTCGTCGGGGGTTGACCTGTCGTCGTTTTCTGGTGAGCGCCCCCCGCCGCGCACCGATGGTAAAGCGAGCGCTTTTTTTGCCTGCGTCGACGCTTTGTTCGAATTCGACAAGCCGATCCTCGCGGCGGTACCGGGTGTCGCGGTCGGTGGTGGTTGTACCTTGGCCGTGGCTTCGGACATTGTCTACGTCGGCGAAAGTGTGCGAATGCGTTTTCCCTTCGCCAATCTCGGCCTCGTTCCCGAAATTGCGAGCAGCTATACGCTTCAAGCGAACATCGGACGCCAGCGAGCAAACGAGCTGATGTTTACCGCTGAGTGGATCAACGCGGAGCGTGCGGTCGAGATGGGGTTGGCGGCACGCAGCTTCCCGGACGATGTTCTGATCGACGAGACCCTCGCGAAGGCCCGTGAAATCGCGCAATGGCCGGTGTCAGCTCTGCGTGGGATCAAGCAGACAATGCAGGTCGCTCATCAGGCGGGGATCGCGGCGGCACGAGCTGTTGAAGACGAGACGATGGCAAAGCTCGCTGGCTCGCCTGAGAACATCGAAGCCGTTACGGCCTTCATGCAAAAGCGAAAGCCCGACTTTAAGCAGTTTCGGAAGTAGTCGAACTTGAAAACGTGTGAGTGAGGTGGGTGGCTGAGCTGTTAAGGGGACTGTCTAGCTCGAGCCGCAGTCGTCCGTAACACGGTGACGAGGAAGTTCGATCTCGAAGATCGTGCCCGGCCCGTCGGCGAGTGGGAAGGCACGAACCGAGCCCCCGTGCTCTTCAACAATGCCTCTTACGACCGTGAGGCCAAGGCCAGTGCCACCCGCAGCAGCGCGTGTGGTGTAGAAGGCGTCGAAGGCGTTTTCGGGGTCGGCCAGGCCTGTTCCGTTGTCGACCACTTGGATGCGTACCGAGACTGTGTCCGAAACGGTGCGGACCACTACCCGCGCGCCCGTCGTTCGCGCCTCGAGTCCGTTGCGAATCAGGTTGACGATGGCTTGTTCGAGTTCGATCGGGCTGATGAGCAAGCGCGATGAGGTCTCGGTCAACTTGAGATCGAGTTCGGCCCCCAGTTCTTGAGCGTAGGGGCGGGTTGCGTTGTAGGCGCTCTCGACCACGCCGTGGATGTCTTCTTCCCAAACCTCCCCGTGTTCGCCGACCGAAAGGCGCAGCAGCGAATGCACAATTTGGCCGCAGCGCTTGGCTTCGGCCGCGATCGTTACGAATGCGTCGCTTGCGACCTCGTCGTAGTCGGCATCGCCCTTGGTGATCAAGGCGAACTGTGCCGCTGCGAGGATCGAGCCAACGGGGTTGTTGATCTGATGGGCGACGCTCGCGGCAAGGGTGCCAACGGAAGCGAGGTTCTTTTGCCGTTCGAGCATGGCCTCTTCGAGCCGCTCTTTTTCGACGTTGAGCTCGACCATGTATCGCTGCGCTTGCTGCTTGCGTCGATCTCCGTGTCGCAGAATCGTATTCGTGAGCAGTCCGCCAGCCAGGGTGAAGATCGTGATGAGGACCGGAAGTTGGTAGAGGGCCAGGCGCGCGGTTTCGGGGTCCGTCGTGATGAGTTGTTCAAACGGCAACTGGCTCATCATCGGCGTCAGTGAAATTTGAATGCAGACGAGCGTCGCCCAGAGACTCGGCCACACGACTCCTGGGGCGAGAAAACCAAGAGGAGCGACCAGAATTAAACTGAGTACTGCGCCCGTGGCTGTGCCGTGACTTGCCAAGCTGAATGCGGTGACGCTCGCGAAATATGATCCG
>JBLHOB010000428.1:0-3585 GCA_047619425.1 Myxococcota bacterium | reverse complement strand
TAGTGAAAGCCTCCACCGCGAAATGTCGTCCCGCGGTCCGTGATCAGCACCGGTGCGTCGGTAAAGAGAACGCCTTGCGCGTGGTCGTAACGTACCCACTCAGCTTCAAACTCTTCACCGCTATCCGCTCGGCCCTTCACATTGCCGGTGGCTTTAAAGTCATTGGTCGCCAAGTCGACAACACCGATGTCGCACTCCATCGTAAAGCCGCGCTGCTTGGCGCTAGACGGGATCGATGCGTCGACGTCGCGCAAATGCGCGAGCTTGCCCGCAGTGTCGAACGTCGCGTGAACGGCGCGCAAGATCACAGCGTCGTTGTTCTCTCGGCTCGCAACAAACGTCATGCCGTTGACATCAAGTTGCGGTGCGTCGTCCGCGACAGCAAGTTGGTTTGGGGCGAAGGTCGCAAGCAGCATCGCAAGTGCAACGACAACTCGTGCTGCGTGCCGCGGCTGTTGTCGCCCCCGAGTACGTAACCGCAAAACCGCGCTCGAAGACGGCTTGTTTTTTCCACCGCCCACCGCTCTAGGAAGCAATTTTTGTACCCGTGACAATCGCGCAATCTCCGTGCATTGGACCGTTTGATGATTGGACCGTATGTAGTTGTCGAGGTCGTTCGCGAGATGTGATGCGGTGGTTTAGGTCTGAGCTTTTGAGTCTAGCTTTCGCTGCCCGGGAGCTTTGAGTCGCTCAAGGTAAGAAGCACGCGCACTCACAAACTCCGGCACAACGGCACGCGCCATTCACGCGCCCTCAAACCCAGTCGGCTCAATCTTGGTGGCCGACCGCGCTCTTGAAAGGTTCGTGGCTGATCAGCCAATGCCCTGGACGCATGATCATGATGTCGATCAGTGCGCCGATCGGATAAACAAAGTATGCAGCGATGCGAAGTGGATGTCCGGCTTGGCGTTTGTCGTAGCGATCTGCGAATGCCGGAGATGCCGCGGAGAGAGTCATGGCGACGAGCAGTAGAGTCGTAACAATGCCGACGCGAAAACGTCCGCGCACCGTCTTGGCACGTTCTGAGTGGTGTACTTCGCTCACGCTTTTCAACTCCCTCTTCTCTCGGTTCCGATCTCGGTTCCCACGCTCGTACGCGCCCCGGTTGGCCACGTGCGAGCACGCATGCAAGAAGCCCGCAACAATCGCGCTCAGCTTATCGTTTTGATCGGTCTCTCGCCCGCGGAAATCAACCCAGCAGCAAGGCGCACGCGAACTGCATGGGGTGCGCAAGTCGATGTACCGGGCACGCGCTCAACCGAAGAGGATCTCGAATTGTTTTTCGATCTGATCGTGAGCGTCTTGTCGGTCACGTGACCACCGCTCGCGTGCCACGGAAGTCTCGGGCTCTCGATATCCCATGCAACGGGCCAGAGATAGCTGCCCCTCGGGATCACTCGGGATTTGCGAGGTCGAGCCGTGCATGAGCTGTAGCGAATGCTCAGCCCTCCTTAGCCACGAGTAGGCTTCCGCGAGTTCGTCGCAATCGACTGCAGGCTGGTGCGTGTGTGAGCGCATGCGCGAGAGACACGTCAGTACGGCATCAACCTCCAACGGCACAAGATTGTCGCCAACACGTGCTCGAAGACCGCGGGCCACTGCGTCTACATCCGACACGCTGCCCACACCTCGGGCTAGATCGTCCGACTGTGCGTCCCTTGAGCGACGTTGCTTGCGGCGGCGCTCCTTCACTCGCAAGCTCTCAAATGTCACACCACAGGCCGCGCCGTGATACCCTTCGACGAGTTCCAACGCAACTTGTGACCTAGCGACGAGAGGCCGGAGCCCTCCGCCACCGCCGGAGGCCGGGTTGCCCGCCCAAGCAGTAAACATCGCAAGGGTGTCCTCGACATTCGCAGCGAGAACATCACCCCGCCCCATCACATTGGCACTCGAGAACAAGGCACCGAGGCTCGAATCGGCTTCGAGTTCTTGAACGAAGTGCTTCAAAAAAACCTCGAGTTGCTGCGCTCGCCCGATCACATTTGCCAGGCCCGACTCGGCGGGCTCGACAAATAGCAGCACAATGGGTGCATAGAGCGCGAGTTCACGACCAGCGAGTTGCCCCATCGCCAACATCGATGGCGCTTCGATGCCGGTTGCGTCACTTGCGCAGCGAAGTGCCTGGCTGAGGCTTTCATCCGCCAGATCAGCGATCTCTTCAAAGCTTGTCTCAAGCGGGCAGCCCATGCGTTCCCGGGCAACGATCTTAATCGTGCCTCTCAACTTCGCTTCGCGTATCTCGGCAAAATTCAATTGCTTATGCCCTGGCGCGTATGCGACTGGCGGGTCGCCAACCAAATCATCAGCCCACGATGGATTAGCCACCAGGCAGCGCCCCAGGTGCTCGCTGGCTCCCAAGATGGGTACGAGTCCGGGCGTCTGGGATGGATCGAGTTCACAGCCCTCTTGCTCGGCGTATGCGCTCGCTAGAGCCGCGAGGTTCGCGGCGCCCATGCCGGGGTACGGAGCTGCCAAAAGCGCGGGAACCCAGGAGGCCCTGCAGCGCGCGAGTTCCCTGCGTTCGGAAGCCACGAGAAAAGCCTGCGAGGCCGCAACGGGATCCCGCTCGCCCGCCGCCTCCAGCAGTTGCGGAGCCGGCGCTTCATCGCGCAGAAGACTCTCTAAAACCAATCCGATCAGACTGTTCACAGCTATTGCTCCGACGGCATAGCAAAGCGTCACTGACGACGCGTGCCACCAACATGGGCCTACGACTCAAAGTTTGACCTATTTTTCGGCCTTTGCGCTCTTGGTTGCCAGACGCAATCGCTCGATCGGGTGTAAAAGAAACGAAGCCGGGGAGAATTACCGAGCCGCAAGCTCCACGAATCTCGCCCCCCATCCCGGGGTCAAAACCGGGGCAGATATTCGCCGCCGATTAACCTCCAACCCTAACCTTGACTGTAAAAGTGCCAACTTCGAATAATCGACCACCTTCAAACACTAAACTTTCATATAAAAATGACGATCTGAACCTTATAACTATATTTTAAGTTGAAAATTGACTGATATTTCGCAATATTCAATCCAGTAAAGATTGGTAAAATTAAGATCTAAGCGAAAAAATGCCTATTTTTCGAAAATCGACTATCGCCAATTCATTAAACCCATCAAAATCCACGGATTTTCCAACATCATGGACACTCAGCTTCCGACCGGTGCCGAAAAACTAATCCAATGCCTCGAAAGAGAAGGCGTCGAGTACATATTCGGCCTCTCAGGTGGCGCTGCGATGCCCATATTCGACGCCCTCGTCGATTCCCGGATCAAACTCGTGCTCACACGGCACGAACAAGGCGCCACGCATATGGCCGACGGCTATGCGCGCGCCACGGGTAAGCCGGGTGTGGTTCTCGTGACCTCGGGGCCGGGCGCAACCAACACGATCACGGGGCTCCTCACCGCGCAAATGGATTCGGCGCCAATCATCGTCCTGTGTGGGCAGCAACTCGTGGGCCTGCTTGGCAGCGACGCCTTTCAAGAAGCAGACGTGACCGGGATCACCTATCCCGTCGTAAAGCACAGTTATTTGGTAAAGGACGCGGCCGAAATTCCGCGCGTTACCAAAGAGGCTTTCTATAT
>JBLHOB010000427.1:0-3593 GCA_047619425.1 Myxococcota bacterium | reverse complement strand
GGCGTCATCTCAGACACCACACGAATCGAAGCCTCGCTGCCGACGCTTAAAAAGTTAATCGCAGCCGGTGCGCGAGTCGTGCTCAGCTCTCACCTTGGCCGACCCAAGGGCAAGCCCAGCGACGCACTTTCATTGGCACCTGTGGCAGCAGTACTCCGCGATCTTCTCGGCACGCCGGTTTCATTCGCAAGCGATTGCGTTGGCGAACCCGCCAGGGCAGCCGTCGACGCGCTTGCCGACGGCCAACTCGTACTGCTCGAGAATCTACGCTTTCACAAAGGCGAGACCGACAACGACGCCGACTTCGCCAGCCAACTCGCCTCACTCGCCGACGTCTATGTAAACGACGCCTTCGGTACGGCCCACCGCGCACACGCCTCAACGCAAGGGATGGTCAAGGCAGTCCCTATCGCGGCAGCGGGCGATCTGATGCTCAGCGAACTCGTCAACCTCGACCGTCTTTTCACACCCGAGCGTCCCTTCCTTTGTTTGCTCGGTGGAGCCAAAGTGTCGGACAAACTCGGCGTGCTCGAAGCGCTGATTGAACGCGCCGATATCATCGCAGTTGGCGGCGCCATGGCGTACACGTTCCTAGCCGCTGCCGGTGAAGAAGTCGGGAAGTCACTAATCGAACCCGACCGCTTTGACGACGCGAACCGCATCCGCGCACTCGCCGAGAAGGCGGGCTGTCAATTGCTCTTGCCAAGCGACCACGTGGTCGCCGACGGGCCCGACGATGGAGACGGCGCAATCACAACGACCGCGATCCCCGCAGACAAACTCGGCTTTGACATTGGGCCCGAATCCGCCGCACGTTTCGCCGCAGTTGCAGCAACGGCCAAGACCATTTTATGGAATGGCCCGATGGGCATGTTCGAAGTTCCCGCTTTCGCGGGTGGCACGGCCGCAGTCGCAAACGCCGTCGCGAACAGCGCGGCTTTGTCGGTAGTCGGCGGCGGTGATTCGTTGGCCGCGATCAACCAACTCGGACTCGGCAGCAAGATCGGCCATCTCTCAACCGGTGGCGGTGCCTCACTTGAATACGTGCAGGGTTTGCCATTGCCCGGCGTTCTAGCTTTGGAGCAATGAGGCTGATGCGAAGACCCGTTATCGCAGCAAATTGGAAAATGCAGAAGACCGCAGCCGAGGCCGAGGCCTTTGCCGAAGTGCTGCTCACAACCCTCAAGCCGTCACTGGCTTGCGACATCATCATCGCTCCGCCATTTACCGCCCTGGATCGTCTGTCACGTGCCCTCGGCGGAACCGAAATCGCCCTCGCCGGACAAAACGTCAGCGCCGAACCCAGCGGCGCACACACCGGTGAAATATCGCTCGCAATGCTGGCCGAACACGGCTGCCGCTACGCGATCGTCGGGCACAGCGAAAGACGCGCAATCTACGGCGAGACCAGCGCCTTGGTGGCCCGCAAAGCCGCAGCCGCGCAGGCGGCCGGCATTTGCCCCATTGTCTGCGTGGGCGAGACCCTCGACAACCGAGAAGCGGGTAATGCGCTCCAGGTCGTCGGACAGGACCTCGAAAACAGCCTCGAAGGGGTAGCTGGGGCAGACGCAAATGAGCTGATTGTCGCCTATGAGCCCGTCTGGGCGATTGGAACCGGCCGCACCGCGACCCCGGAAATTGCACAGGAAGTGCACGGGTTCATCCGAGGGGTTCTCAACAAGAAATACGGTGCAGTCGCCGATTCGGTTCGCATTCAGTACGGTGGGTCCGTCAATCCGGACAATGTCGCCGCACTCATGGCCCAACCGGACATTGACGGCGCACTGGTAGGGGGAGCCAGCCTCCAACCCCAGTCGTTTGCAACACTTATTCACACCGCTGCCGAAAGCGCAGCGTAGGAGAGATCATGAACACCTTTTTAGTCGTCCTTCACGTCTTGGCCTGTATCGTCCTAATTCTCGTTGTCTTGCTACAGCGCGGCAAAGGCTCCGACGTAGGCGCAGCCCTCGGCGGAGGCGGCAGCAACACGGTCTTCGGTGGGCGCGGTGCAGGCAACTTCCTAACCAAGCTGACCACCGGCTCGGCGATCATCTTCATGTGCACGAGCCTTACCCTGGCCTACATGGGCAACCAAAACTCAAATCCTCTCGATCTGAGTGACAGCGCGATTGACCTCGGTGACGGTGCGGCTGAAACCGAGGGCGGCGACGCACCCTCGGCGGGCGATCTGGAAGAAATCGAGATCACGCCTTCGGCAAACGACCTCGAAGAAATCGAAATCCCCGAGCCCAACGCAGCGCAATAGCGACGCAAACCCGGTCCCCAACACGAAGCAAACCCCTGGCACGACAGGGTTCTTGGGGTATGGTACCGCCGCGCTGCAGCAGACCGGTCGTCCGGCTCTCATACAGCGAAGTCTCCTTCGAAAGATCGAGACACGAAGAACCAATCGATATTAAGAAGCAAGAACAGACAGAATTTTCCAGACAACGCCCGCTCACTCACTAGGCATCCTCACCTGGTGGAACCAACGAGCGGAACTAGCGGACTGGACATCGCGTGCGGCGGTGGCGGAATTGGTAGACGCGCCAGCTTGAGGTGCTGGTGGGCGCAAGCCCGTGGAGGTTCGAGTCCTCTTCGCCGCACCACTTTTTCAACACACTCAGCTGCTTAGAGTGTGTGGATTCTCAGCAACAAGCTTGAGAAAAAGTCACCGATGCACCCTGCCCGGTAACGCATGACTGCGCTCCTTCCGGCGAAACGCCCCCATCCCACGCCACGTCGCAACGCACACGAAGATGGGCCGCGACACTTGGGAGCGAGCCGTCGATGCTTCGCCTCAAATGGCTCGCGTATGAGCATTGCATCCCGGTATTGCTTCGCGGTTCGATAATCTTTCCCCACACCCGCAGGATGGAGAGAAGCATGAAATTGAACCCGAACAACACGTGGACGCTGGTCGAGAAAAAGATGGCGAGTGAGAGCGACCCCATCGTGCGCCGCAATCTCGAACTTGTTTTTAGGCATATGCAGGCAGAAGCGAAGGGGGACATCGAAGGTGTCGTGAAAACGCTGACCGAATCTCCGCGCTACTTGGCCCACGATGTGCCGGAACTCGACGCGATGAACCCGCACGGAAGCAAGGACGCGATCCGCGCGTTCTACGACCTCACGATCATTCAAACCGGGGCCCATCAACTTGAGTTGAACTGCGACCGTGTGATCGCGGATCGCGAGAGCGTGATGACGGAAGGCTTGATGAGAATGGCTTACCCCGGCCGCACGTTGGCCGCGATGGGGATCGAGGTCGACGACCCGGACGCCTTCTACGTATACGAAACACGCATGAGTGTCGTGTGGCCCGTCGACGCCGCCGAAGGCAAGCTGATCGGCGAGGAGACGTACACGGGGACCGACGGTTTCGCAGGGATCGCGGATCGCAAACTCGGCCCGGACGACATCGTGCCCCTCGAAATCTAGTCATGCGCCCGCGCTGCCATCTAGCGCTTGGTTGTCGAGAGTAACGCCCCACCTCGCGACCCCAGCGTTGCTTCCATTTACGTTGTCGCCAAGGCTTCTTGAGTTCCCCTTCGAGGGAAGGTTGCGTGCAAACGGTCTGGCCTTGTGTCCAC
>JBLHOB010000426.1:0-3600 GCA_047619425.1 Myxococcota bacterium | reverse complement strand
ATATCCTCGATGCGTTCTTTACACTCCGCTGGCTAGGCATGGGTGGCGGAGAAGGCAATCCGCTGATGGATATGCTGATCCGCGCCAACGACATGCTCTTTCTATTGCAGAAGTGTGTCGTCGTAGGGCTCTGGTTGGTCATCTTGATCGTCCACAAAAACTTCCGCATCGCACGCTACGGCTTGTGGGGAGCATTCATTCTCTACACGGGAATCTTGTTCTATCACTTCGCGCTGCAGGCGGGTGGCCCACTCCCTCAAGGACCGCCCATCCTACGCTGAAGCGTAGTGAAGTAGCACTTGGGTGCGAAGTCATCGAACCGACAAGCGGCGAGACCTACGCCTGCTGTACTTGGTCGAGTATGCCTTCGAGTTCGGCGAGATCTTCGATCTGAAAGTCCGGGCGCGGCCCGTCAAATTCGGCCAGCGTCTTCTCGGGGTCCTTCACCCGGCGCGTGATCCAAACGCTCCGAATTCCCAGTGCCGCGGCGCCCGCAACATCGGCGCCCAAGTTGTCACCGACGTGGAGTACCTCGTGGGTAGCAACGGTGAGTTCATCCAAAGTGGCGATGAAAATTTCGCTGCGCGGTTTCCGAATCCCTACTTCCTCCGAGATCACAATGGCGTCGAGGTATTCGTGAATCCCATAGTCTTCGAGAATTGCGCAGGCGGTAACCGTGTGACTGAAGTTCGAACACAACCCCAACTGAACCCGCTCGGATAGAGAGCACAGAATTCCCAGATGGTGCAATGGCATTGCGACCTGCTCGCGCAGCAGCCCCATGTGGACGTGGGCCATGACGCCCGGAAGCTTTGGATCCGAAACCGCAAGACGATCACAGAGTTCGGCGAAGCGCGCATTGCTCGATAACTCAAGCCCTTCGCTGTAATGGCTCTTCTTGAACTCGTCGTCGACTTCGGCCATTGCGGTTGCGAAGGTGTCGAAGTCAATGCCGCTGCGATGAGGAAGTGTCGCGTGGAGAGCGCGGGCCGACGCGGGGATCAAGTGCCCGCGATACTCGATGCGTGGAAGCTTCTCGGTGTAGAGATCGACAAGGGTGTCGAAGAGATCAAATACGATCGCGCGAACGGGCCCCGTGTTGTCCATCACGTCAGTCACTCTCGTCACATTAGCCGCCACATCGGTGTTTGGCGATTGGTTGCGATCGAACTTCGCCGCGACGAATAGGCTCCCCAACAAGAGAGGGCCCTTCGCCATCGCTGAATCCGTTGACTCTCGGCACCAATCGTCGCGAACGAAGTGTTGGTCGCCTTTCCATTTCTGGGGGTCGCGGGTCCCGCTCAACTCAAATACAGAAAGCTAGGTTGTAGGTTGGCTACTCGGGCCCGGCTGAGCGCTATCTGTTCGTCGGCGGCTCGCTTTTGAGATGTAGCGATCCAGTTCGTTCATCAACTCCGGCCGTCCACCGGTAAACTTGATTCCGACACCCGGCTTCCTGATGCCCGTTGTCTCAGACGTGCTTGGGGCAACTTGTTTCCAAACCACCTGGCCGACTGTCTGAATGCTCGAGCCGTTGGGGATATCGATTTCTACTAATACACGCCGACCGGGGGCGATGGGCTCAGGCGTATTCACGAACGCCCCGCTGCGCGAGATGTTCGCGGAGTATTCTTCGGAGGTGTAAAAATAGAGTCGACCCGTCTCCGGATCCTTCTCCGGATCGATCGTCGAAATGCGGATCGGGACGCGAACATTCACGCGTTTGCTCTGTTTTTTGTTGCCTTCACTTTTCGCAGCTGCGCTCACTTCCGCCTCGGTCGTCGACTCACTCATGCAAGGTTTCCTCCACACAATGAATCGGCTCACGGGAGGCGGTAGCTTTAGCGCAGTATGACGACCCAACCCGCTGATCGACGTTCGCGGCCAAAACACTACGAGAACGTCACAACCCGATCGCACTCTCAATGCCGGATCGCCCTAACCGACACGCGGTAGACTGGACAGCAAGATGACCAAGGCAAAGGACAGCGCGCCCCGGACCGGGCCACAAGAGCCGCGGCAAGAGGCACTTGTACTTGAGTCCAACTCGCCCGGCACACATCGAGTGGCGGGTGCCGTTGAACGCATCACCTACCACCACGAAGACACGGGCTTCAGCGTGCTTCGCGTGCGCACGGACGACGGACGTGAGAGCTTCACCGTCGTCGGCAAAACCGCGCACGTCGCGAAGGGGGAGTGGGTTGAGGCGGTCGGAGTGTGGCGCAGTGATCCCAAACACGGACGCCAGTTCAAAGCTGAGGAATTGCGCGTTACCACACCAACAACCCGCGACGGGATCGAAAGCTTTCTCGGCTCGGGGGCCGTACACGGGGTTGGCCCCGCACTGGCCAAACGATTACTCGACCGCTTTGGCGAATCGGTGTTTGACGTCATCGAGAACTCCCCGGAGCGCCTTCGCGAGATCGAAGGCGTCGGCAAGGTGCGCGGCGCCCGGATCGCAAGCGCGTGGGAGGACCAGCATCGCGTTCGCGAAGTCATGCTTTTTCTATACTCGCATGGCATTGGGACCAATCGCGCGCTGCGAATCTACAAGACGTACGGTGCCAAGACTCTCGAAACCGTACGGCGCGACCCCTATCAACTCACCCAAGACGTACGAGGCATTGGCTTCGCGACCGCAGACGCACTCGCCAAACAACTCGGCTTCGAACAGACTGCGCCGTCGCGACTGCGCGCTGGCGTGCGCGAGGTACTGAGAAGCGCACTCAAACAAGGGCACTGCGGGTTGCCATACGACCGCATGTTGGAAGACGCCCGCAGATTGCTCGGCACGCCGGAACACAACGTGGCAGAGGCCGCAGGCGATTTGGTCGTCTCGCGTGAGCTCACAGAGGACGTCGCTGCGGGACAGTCGTGTCTCTTTCTCGCCAATTTGCACCGCGCCGAAGAGCAGGCGAGCATGCGCCTGCTCTCGCTGGCAAAGGGTGCCCTTCCCTGGAAAGAAATCGACGCAGAGGCCGCCATCCAATGGGCGCAGGGCGAACTCAAAATTGAGTTCGCACCGCTTCAACGCGAGGCGATCGCCCAGGCGCTGCGCTCGAAGCTTATGGTTTTGACGGGAGGGCCCGGCGTCGGCAAGACCACACTGGTGCGGGCAATCTTGTTGATCCTCGCCCGCAAGCGACTCAAAATTCGTCTGGCTGCGCCAACGGGGCGCGCCGCAAAGCGCCTCGCCGACACCACCGAAATGGAGGCGAAGACAATCCACCGCCTGCTCGAAGCCCAGGGCGGCGGCGGCGGCTTTAAGCGCAACGCCGAACACCCTCTCGACTGCGACCTGCTGGTTGTCGACGAAACGTCAATGGTTGACGTGAACCTGCTCGACTCCCTGACCCGGGCGCTGCGTCCAACCTCCGCAGTCCTGTTCATCGGCGATGTCGATCAACTGCCTTCGGTGGGCCCGGGGCAAGTGCTGCGCGACATGATCGATTCAGAAGCGGTGCCCGTCGTGCGACTCGACACTGTGTTTCGACAAGCGGCCACGAGCCAGATCATCACAAGCGCCCATGCGGTAAACGCAGGCCAACTGCCCAGTACTGAGAGCGTTGAAGGGAGCGACTTCTACTTCATTGAAACAAG
>JBLHOB010000425.1:0-3601 GCA_047619425.1 Myxococcota bacterium | reverse complement strand
GCAGATCATCAAAGAGCTGCCCGACAATGTGCAGGCCGATGTCCTGCTCCGGATCGCGGGGCTCGACACGGTTAACAGTGAAATCGTCTATCAACTCGAAGAAGAAGTTGCGTTGATGTTTCATCGTACCCTTGGTGCGCCGACCCCCCTTGGCGGCACCGATAGCGCGGCCAAGATCCTCAACGGCGTTCCGAAGTCGGACGGTCAAACGATCCTCGAAGGCGTGGATACCAAGGACCCGGACACCGCCAGCGAGATCCGCAAGCGCATGCTCACCTTCAACGATCTTTCGTCGATCGACAAACGCGGCTTCCAGTCACTACTGCGAGAGATTCCCACCGAAGATCTCGTGATTGCTTTGAAGACCGCTTCGGAGGACATGAAGGAGCAGGTCTTCGGAAACGTCTCGTCCCGCGCAGCGGATCAGATTCGCGAAGAATCAGAGTTGCTACCGCCAATGAAACTCTCGGAGATCGAGGCCATTCAGATGACGATCGTCGACGTGGCCCGGCGGCTCGAAGAGGAAGGCACTTTGACGATCGATGCCGGCGGAGGGGGAGACGATGTCCTCATTTAGTCCAACCTCGGTTGCCGCTGGCGAAGAAAAGACGTTCGTTCGCGCCCCGATTACGGGGGACGGCGCAGGTCCCTCGCCAAGCGAATTTCGCCCGATCCGAGCAGGTTACGATCGGGAAGACAATCCGACCTTGATAGAAAAATCCGCCGAGGAGGTTCGCGAAGAGGCCTACGCGGAGGGTTTTGCAGCTGGCCGCGGTGAACTTCCCTGGCAAGAAGTTGAAGAAGTGAAGGCGCTGATCGATCTGCTGAGCAAGGCACTCGAGGATGTTGCAGTTCAGAAGCGAGCCGGGTTGCAGGCGCAGCGCGAAAGCGTCGTTGAGCTGTCGATCGCGATCGCGGAAAAATTGGTTCGCAGCGCGTTCGCAGCACAACCCGAAGCGCTCGTTGCAGTGATCGAGAGGGCGATTGCCACGCTTCCCGACGAAGGCAAGCTTCGCGTCGAGGTGTCGAACGAAGACTACGCGGCTCTCCAGGAAGGGCTGCCCGATGCGTTGGTCCGGCTCGGACAGGACGGAGATGTGGAATTTGAGGCCAGCGCGGAACTCGCCCGAGGCGACGTGAGGGTGAGCGGCAGGGTTGGTGACGTTGACGCACGGGTTGAGGCGCTACTTGCGCGCGTGCACGAAGAATTAATGAGCATGGTTTCGCTCGGAGGGGCGAGTTCATGAGTGCTGCGCTTGATCAAAGCTTTCACGATGGATGCCTGGCCCGAGTCGTTGGCTTGGAGCCCGTTGAAGCGGACGGACGGGTTTGTTCGCTTGTCGGTATCTTGATCGAAGGAGAGGGCATACCGGCTCAACTGGGTTCGGTTTGTCTCGTTGAGCCCGGCAATGGCACTGCGCCATTCGAAGCCGAGGTCGTGGGATTTCGCGAGAAGCGATTTTTGTTGATGCCCCTTGCGGAACACATGGGTGTTGCGCCCGGTGCGAGACTGCGACTGAGCCGGACCCGCTCGACGGTGCCTGTCGGCGCAAGCTGCTTGGGACGCGTACTCGATGGACTTGGACGCCCCATTGATGGCGGCGCACCACTGGACGGGGCGGCGACGGTTCCGCTCTATCGCGCCCCTGAGTCTGCTGTCACAAGAGATCGTATCCAGCAACCACTCGATCTCGGTGTGCGCGCCATTAACTCGTTTTGCACCGTGGGCTGCGGCATGCGCATGGGGATCTTCGCCGGCTCGGGTGTTGGCAAGTCATCGCTCCTCGGCCAGATCGCGCGGCACACCGATGCCGACGTTGCCGTGATCGCGCTAATTGGAGAACGCCGCCGTGAGGTTCGCGAGTTTATTGAGCGCGATCTCGGAGACTCGATCTCTAGGAGTGTCGTTGTAGTTTCGACCAGCGACGAGGCACCTTTGCTGCGGGTACGTGCCGCCCACGCGGCGACTGCGATCGCCGAGTCTTTTCGAGACGAAGGCAAGAACGTGTTGTTGATGATGGATTCGGTGACGCGCTTCTGTACGGCATTGCGCGAGATCGGTCTTGCGACGGGGGAGCCGCCGACAACTCGCGGCTACACGCCTTCGGTCTTTACCCAGTTGCCACGACTCTTTGAACGGGCAGGCACGTCTGAGAACGGAGGCAGTATTACCGGTATCTACACCGTGCTCGTTGAAGGCGATGACATGAATGAACCCGTCGCCGATGCATCTCGCTCGTTGCTCGATGGGCATATTGCACTTTCAAGGCGATTGGCCGAGCGCGGACACTTTCCATCGATCGATGTCCTCTCCAGTATTTCGCGAGTCATGACCGACATCGTTCCGCAAGAACACGTCGATCTTGCCCGGGCGGCGCGGGTTGCACTTTCAACCTACGCCGACGCCGAAGACTTGATTTCAATCGGGGCCTATCAGTCTGGAAGCGACGCGTCGATCGATGTCGCGCGCAATCTGAATCCTGCGCTGCAGAAGTTTTTACAGCAGCGACCGGAGGAGAATTCTTCAATCGCCGAAAGCCTGGCAGCCCTCGGTGAGATCTTTACGCCGAGTGCCGTGGTGGCTTCGCTATGAAACGATTCGTCTTTCGACTCGAGTCGGTATTGAAACTGCGGCGCTTCGAACTTGAACGCCGACAGCGTTCGCTCGCGGCCGCTCTTGCGCGCAGCACACGCATCGAGGCGGCGATCGAAAAGGCGGGGATTGCTGCCGCTGAGTGTTCTGCCGATCTGTTGGCGAAAGCGAAGCAGGGAGCGTCGTCGGGGCGTGTTGGCCTGGCACAACTCGTTGTGGAACGCGCATTTCAAACCTGGCGCGCGGACCAGCGGAGCCTCCAAGAGGCGAATGCTGTGATGGAAGTCGCGCGGGTAGAGATGACCGAAGCGCACACGAAAGTACGTGCGCTCGAAAAGTTGAAAGAACGTGCTCTCGTGCGTCATCGCGAACAAAGCGCTCGGGAAGAAACCATTGCTCTTGACGAAGTCGCCGGTCGTATGGGCGCGGGGGCAGGGCCACTCGCACGCTTTGCGAGCGAATCCCGTGGGAGCACGTCATGAGCAAACACTGGCTCGTTGCGATCATTGCGGTTCTGGCGTTCGCGCTACCCGCTGTGGCGAAGACATCGGACGAGAAGGAAGACAAGGACGAAGGTTCGAAGATGGGTTTGAGCCAAGGCGTCGATCTTCTGCTCGAAGAAGTCTACACGCGACAAAAAGCCCTGACTCTGGCCGAACGCGAGATTGCGCAACGCGAGTCCGCGGTGGTCGAGTTGGAGGCCCTCGTCGACGCCAGGATCACCACACTCGAAACCAGCCGCCAAGAAATCGAAGATCGCATTGCGGCCTGGGAAACGAAGGGCGGCAGCCGAGTGCAGAAGTTGTCGAAGATCTACTCGGCCATGCCCGCGGCAAAAGCAGCAACGTTGCTGACGGCTCTCGATCTCGACCTCTCCGTCGAGGTCTTGAGCAAGATGAAGCAGAAGTATTCGGCGCAGATTTTGGCGTCCATGCCAGCCGCGCGAGCACTCTCGACGAGCGAGCGAATGGTCCGACCTCTGAGCGCACCACCGGCGTCGGGAGAGAG
>JBLHOB010000424.1:0-3601 GCA_047619425.1 Myxococcota bacterium | reverse complement strand
GCTACTCGCCGGGATCTTCAAGACCTTCGGCCTTTACAGCCTCGCGAGCGCAAAGGCGGTGTTGATCGTTAACTGTGCGCTCCAAGCGGCAAGCGCGGGTCTGTTGTTTGTGATGGGGCTTCGCTTCAGCGGTCGCAAGGTCGGAATCCTCGCGGCAGCTTTGTTCGTCGTAAACCCCAACGGCTGGCAATTCATCTCTTGGGCGTGGCCCTCGCAGTTGTTCGCATTTGCGCTGCTGAGCCACTTCTGTGCACTGCTCATCCCCGCACGCAGCCACTGGCTCTCGGGTGCGCTCTCGGGTGCGACCTTTGCACTCGCGTTGATGGCAGACGGCGCGGCCATCGCGGTTGCACCCATCACACTCGCCCACTTCTTTTTTGGCTATAGCCGCGACGCACGGCTGACTGCGATCGCGGCGGCCTTGCTTGCCTTTGCCATCGGCGTCGCGCCCTGGACCGTGCGCAACGCCCAGCAGTTTGGCTCCATCAACCCGCTGCGTGGCAACATCGGCGTCAATCTATGGGTTGGCAACTACCCGGGCGCCAACGCCGAATCGTTCCACGGACTCGCGCCGAGCCCGTGGCACGACGTCGAGCAGGGTGAGCGCTTTACCCAATTGGGCGAGCAGGCCTACGATCGTGGAGCCCGCATCGCCGCACTGGATGAAATTTCAGCGCACCCCGGTCGCTTTGTCGCGAATACCTTGACGCGCTTTTCCGGCTTTTGGATTGGCGAGTGGTGGACGAGCTACAGCCACATTGCCTGGTATTACTCGGCGGGCCTCGTCGCACTTTTTGCCTTGGCGCTCCGAGGTGCCGTGTATGCACGCAGTGCCGGTACGGTCGCGATCGTCGCCGCGCTGCTGTTTTTTGGCGGGCCCTATTACCTGACCGTGCACGGCCACGGCCGGTATCGTGTCCCCATTGAGCCATTGATGTGCATCCTGGCGGTGATGAAGCCACCAAAAGATTTTGCACTCGAACCCAAACGCGAACAAGAAGACGTCCAATGAAAGCACGAACGATCAAGGCCCTGGTTCTGATGGGCACCACTCTGTTCGGCGTAACCATGACGTCGTGCCAAGAAGACACACCTCCGGCCGCGACGACGACTGCAAGCAACTCGATCGTCATCATTAGCCTCGACACCACACGACCCGACCATTTGTCGGTGTATGGCTACGACCGCCCCACGTCGCCAAACCTCGAGGCACTGGCCGACGATGCCGTCGTGATGCAGAACTTCCTCACGACATCCTCGTGGACACTGCCCACCCACGCGTCGCTATTCACCGGGCTCTTTCCCTCGAGCCACGGCGCCCACTACAGCAACGAGGGCAACGTCGCACTTGGAGACGCCGAAGGCGCGCCTCAAGGTTTCGGAGCGTTTCGCGCCAACCGGTTGCCCGAGCAAGCGACGACCCTGGCCGAAACGCTGCGCGGCGTCGGCTACCAAACCTACGCCGTCGGGGCGGGCCCGTGGTTTAAGCCCGTGTTTGGTCTCGATCAAGGGTTCGACGTTTACGACGCCGACTTCGACTCCCTGGCCGGACGACCCGGAGACGAAGTCAGCCAGCTCGCCATGCAGTACATCGAGCGCGCCGGCACCAAGCCCTTTTTTCTGTTCTTGAACTACTTCGACCCACATGACCCCTATGACGCCCATGGCAATTCGTGGGAGCAGTTCCTAAAACCCCATGACGACTTCGCACGCTCGAAGACCCTTGCCAATTACGACGCCGAAATCTTGTTCATGGACACGCAGATCGGCCGGGTCTTGGCAGACTTGAAAGCACGCGGGCTTTACGAAACCAGTTGGATCGTCATCACTTCAGATCACGGTGAGCATTTCGGCGAGCACGGCCTCGAGGTCCACGGCTTCTCACTCTACGAGGATGTCATTCGAGGCGTCTTAATTGTGAAGCCGCCCCGCGGTGTGGCATTCGACGTTGACCCCGCAAAGCAAGTTCAGTCGGTCGACATCATGCCGACACTTCTGGACGCGCTCGGCCTCGAAGTACCCGAGACCCTAGAGGGTGAGCCCCTGCATTCGGTAAAGCATCCGGCAGTAGCCGAGCTGTTTCGCACCGCAGGTAATGTGCAGTGGAAGGGCGAGCGCTTTCGCCGCGAGCTCAAGGCCATCTACTACGGCGACTACAAGCTGATCATCTCGTCCGCTGCCAAAGACCCCGATGCGGGACTCTTCAACTTGCAAGAGGATCCCGAAGAGTTGCACGACTTGACGAACGAACGACCCGATGTTGTCGCCTTGATGAGTGAGCGCTTGCGCCGCTGGCTCGCCAATCGCAATCCCCTCACTCCCGAACGAGTGAGTGACATCGACCCGGAGACGCGCCGACAGATGGAAGCGTTGGGCTATATCGACCCATCACCCGACGGCGAAGCGGTCCCGTGAGCTCGCCCGACGAAGTGCCACGCTTGTCGCAAACAACGCGCCGTGTTGCGATCGCTGTGCTGATTGTACTCGTCGGACTCTCACTTGTGCGGACCTGGTCGGTCGGCCAGTCGACAGCGGGGATCGACTACTATCAGTTTTGGGTCGTAGGCGAAGCGGTCGAACACGACGGAGTCACGAACCCTTACGCCGATGAAGAGCGCGCGAGAATGGGCGCACTCTTCCTTGAGCGAGCAATCCGAGCCGACGATTCGCCGCGCCAGATCGCCGTTGCGTCGAATCGCGTGGTGCTCGAAACCTATTCGACCCCCTTCCTCTACACCGCGATCCATTGGCTTTCGAGCGGTGACTACGAAACGGATTTCGCTCGCTGGCAAGCCGTCAGCCTCGTAGCATTTTCCGCCGGCGTGATCGGCTTCGCGTATTTTCTTGGGTATCCGTGGCTCGCCACGTTGGCCTTGCTGTGTGCGTTTCTCCTGCGCTTCGCACCTTTCCAGTCCGAGACCCAGGTTCTGAACGTAAACAGCGTGCAGTTGGCATTGCTTGCTGGGGTTTTCTTTTTCGCGCGCAATCGAGATCAAGCCCCCTACCAGGTCGCGGCTGGCGCGGTCCTCGCCTGCGCGATCGCGTTCAAGCCCAACACGGGACTCGTCGCAGTCCTCCTGCTCGCCTCTGTACTCATCGATCAAGATTTCCGCGCGCTTCGGCAGCGAGTGGTTGGACTAGCGATTGGCACGAGCATCGCTTTGGCATCATCGGCTTGGTTCTTCGGTGGCATTGGTGCGTGGATCGCTTGGTTGCAAGCCATCGCATTCGTCCCGCCCGAGATCATCACCGTTGAAATGGGCAACTACGCCCCTTGGCTCTTCATTGCCGGGACCTCGGGCTCTGGCTATTCGGCACCGCTCGCAGCCTTTCTCTGTCTGCCGATTCTTCGAGCACTCTTTTCGCGAACTCCAAAATGGGAGGGCGATGCCGGGGGTGGATGCAACCAACAAACCTCTCGCGAGACTGCGGCACTGATCGGCCTTGGTTGCTCCGTCTACCTATTGAGTGCGAACCTCGTGTGGGAGCACTACTTCATCTTGACGATTCCACTACTGCTCGTGGCCCTGCTGCCGGGAGTTCTTCATCGCCCCGAAACTCCGGGCCAGTGGATCGCACTGCGAATCGTCCCGGGACTCGC
>JBLHOB010000423.1:0-3612 GCA_047619425.1 Myxococcota bacterium | reverse complement strand
CGATGGGTGCATTCAACGCTTGGAGCGAAGGAAGTTTTCTCGCCGAGCCCAGCAATCGCAGTGTTGTCCAAGTGGCGCGCAACATGCTCGAAGGTGCCGCGGTCGTGACGCGCGCGCAGCAGTTGCGAAGCTATGGCGTACCGGTTCCACCGGCCGCGTTTGACTTCCGGCCACGCCCGCTCGATTGAGCCACGTCTGTTCAGCCACGCTAGCCGCGTGAGCCAAAACGCTTTGCGCAGAGACTGCACCAGGATTTTTCCAGCTTTAGAACCGCAAGAACCCAAGGGGTAAACCAAGAGATGTCAAAATCGACTCCAACGTCCCGTCCGCCGATCGCCATCGTTGGCGTTAGCGCGCTGTTCCCAGGCTCGCTCGACTCCACAGGTTTTTGGAAAGACATTCTCGAGGGCAGCGACCTCATCACCGATGTCCCGCCGTCGCATTGGTTGATCGACGACTACTACGACCCCGACCCCTCGGTGCCGGACAAGACCTACGCAAAGCGTGGTGCGTTCTTGCAAGACATCGATTTCGATTCCCTGGGCTGGGGCGTACCGCCGAACCTCGTCCCCGAAACCGATACCGCACAGCTCCTCGCACTAATCGTCGCGCAACGCGTGCTCGAAGACGCGTGCAAGCAATCACCAGAAGCGATCAAAGCACTCGACCGCTCCAACGTCTCCGTGATCCTCGGCGTGACATCGGGCCAGGAGTTGTTGGGCTCGATGGTCAGTCGGCTGCAGCGCCCGGTTTGGGTGAAGGCATTGCGCGACTCGGGCATGCCCGAGGACGAAGTCCAGGCAGTATGCGACCGCATCTCCGAGCACTACACACCCTGGCGCGAGAGCACCTTCCCCGGGCTGCTGGGCAACGTGGTCGCGGGTCGCATCGCAAACCGCATGGACCTCGGCGGTACAAACTGCGTCACCGACGCCGCATGTGCTTCTACGTTTTCGGCACTCTCGATGGCGATGAACGAGCTCTACCTCGGCGACTCCGACATGGTCATCACCGGCGGCGTCGATGCGATGAACGACATCTTCATGTTCATGTGCTTCAGCAAGACGCCGGCGTTGTCTCCGACCGGTGATTGCCGCCCCTTCTCGGACCAAGCCGACGGCACCATGCTCGGCGAGGGTCTTGGCATGGTCGCCCTCAAGCGACTCGAAGATGCCGAGCGCGACGGCGATCAGATCTACGCCGTCATCAACGCACTGGGCTCCTCCTCCGATGGTCGTGCAAAGAGCGTCTACGCACCGCTTCCGGAAGGACAGGCCAAGGCATTGCGCCGCACCTACGCGCAGACAGACTTTGGCCCCGAGCAGGTCGAACTCGTCGAGGCCCACGGCACGGGCACCAAGGCCGGTGACGCCGCAGAGTTCAAGGGGCTTAGCACCGCATTTAGCGAGTCGGGCCGGGAAGATCCGCAGTGGTGCACAATCGGGTCGGTGAAGTCGCAGATCGGTCACGCCAAGGCGGCTTCGGCCGCAGCGGGTCTATTCAAAGCCGTGATGGCGCTTCATCACAAAGTGCTTCCGCCGACCATCAAGGTCGAGCGACCCAACCCACTACTCGATATTGAACAGTCCCCCTTCCATCTCTCGACCGAGACCCGGCCCTGGGTACGCGGCTCGAACCATCCGCGCCGCGCTTCCGTGAGTTCGTTTGGCTTTGGCGGTTCCAACTTTCATATCACGATGAGCGAGTACACATCTCGAGACGACGTTGCGTCCGAACGAGCGAAGCGCTTGCGCACTCTCCGCTCGGAGTTGGTGACACTCTCGGGCAAAGACGCCGCCACACTGGTCTCGATTGCGCGCACGCGTGCAAGCGAAAGTTCGAAGCCCGGTTACCTGCAGTGGTTGGCGTATACGAGCCAGCTTGACTTCGATGCCTCGGCGCCGGCGCGTCTCGCCATCGTTGCCAATGACGAAATCGATCTTAAAGCCAAGCTCGAGCAAGCGATTGCAAGCATCGAGAAGGCGCCCACCGAAGCCTTCAGCACCCCGACTGGCGTCCACTACGGCGCAGGCTCGGGCACCAGCGAAGGAGACCTCGCATACCTCTTCTCGGGGCAGGGCAGTCAGTACCTCCACATGGGTGCCTCGGTCGCGATGACCTTTGGCAGTGCGATCGCTCCGTGGGACCGCGCCGCAGATTTCGAGTGGGACGGAGTGACCCGCCTCCATCACGTCGTCTATCCCCGTACCGCATTCGAAGATGATGAGAAGAGCGCGCAGGAACGCACACTTTCCGCCACCGAGTGGGCCCAACCTGCGATCGGCTGCACGAGCCTTTCGCTGCTGGCGCTTCTCAACTCGCTCGGCTTAGAAGCTGACAGCTTTGCCGGGCACAGTTTCGGCGAAGTGACCGCCCTTCACGCGGCCGGTGTTATTACCGAAGCGGACTTTCTAAGCGTTGCACGCAGACGCGGTGAGTTGATGGCCCAGGCTGCGGTAAACCCGGGCGCGATGACCGCGGTCGCAAAGCCGATCGAAGAAATTCGCGCCTTGCTCGCGGAGTGGGACACCAAGGTCGTCATTGCAAACCACAACGCTCCCGAGCAGGTTGTGCTCTCGGGCGAAACCAGTGAGATCGAAGCGGTCGAAGCGAAGCTCGCCGAGAAGAGCATTACCGCGCGACGACTGCCGGTTGCTACGGCGTTCCATTCACCGGTCGTCGAAAAAGCCAGCGGCGCCTTCGGCGAGTACTTGGCTGACATCAAGTTCAAGAAGCCGACGAAACCCGTCTACTCCAACACCACCGGCGCAGTGCACCAGATGCAGCCGAAAGCTCTGCGCAAGAAGCTTGCCGAGCAGCTCGCTTGTCCCGTGAAGTTCGTCGACATGGTTGAAGCCATGTACGAGTCGGGCACTCGAACGTTCGTCGAAGTCGGCCCCGGCTCCGTATTGACCGGCTTAGTTGGACGAATTCTTGGCGATCGCCCCCACGCCGCTGTGAACCTCGACCGCAAGGGTCGCGATGGCACGCGCAGCTTCTTTGAAGCGATGGCGCGCCTATCGGCCGAAGGGTATGCGCTCGACTACGCCGCGCTTTGGTCGGAGTTCGCCGAAGTCACGAACCCTCACGACTTCATCGAGCCGAAGCTCAAAATTCCGATCAATGGCGCCAACTACGGCAAGCCTTATCCGCCCAAGGGAGGCACTGCCGCGCTTCCCGCACCGAACCCGCCTCGCAAAGAGAAGGAGATCGAGACTGTGTACGTTGAAGTTCCGAGCAGTAATCCCGGCATCGCCGCCGCAGCACCGGTAACGCCCCCTGTCGCTCCGATGCTTGCCGCACCCGCTGCGCTCGCGCAGACCGTGGCAGCACCGGTCGCCCAGCTCGCGCCGGCCGCCATTGCGCAAGTTCCGATCGCACCCGGTTGGGCGCAGGCCCACCAGGAAGCGCAACGACAGACCGCCGAGGCGCACGTCGCATACATGCAGGCGATGGCAGAGACTCATACTGCCTACCTCAATACGATTGATCGCAGCTTTCAAGCACTCGCCGGACAAGCGGGCTTGCAGCCCGCCGTAAACATCCTGCCTGTCGCTCAAGCCGTTGCGCCTCCCATCGCGCTGCAACCGATGCCAATGGCTCCGCCCGTCG
>JBLHOB010000422.1:0-3615 GCA_047619425.1 Myxococcota bacterium | reverse complement strand
CTCTATGAAGACGGCCTCTACGTGCAGTCTCATCGTTGGGCGCTCTCCTCCTGGTGGCCCGTTGAAAGTTGGGTCGCCATCTGGATCCAAGAGCCCCCGGTTCGCGTGCGAATCGGGCAACAACTTTTTGATACTCGGGCTCTACATATCAGCGCGCCGACTGAGCGCAAAGCGGTACTCCGCTACCGAGGTTACGACCCCGTACCTGACGGGATCGAAGTATTTCAGTTCATCCCCCGCTAGCGCCGGCGCACTTTGGTTGCGCCCAACACAAAGGCATCCCCAGCGAATGAGCCCTCAACCCTCCGCGCTCGAGCTCGCCTTGAGCCCCCCAGTCCGTCGCCGCGCACTCGGCTATGCCGTCATCGTTGGCGCCATCTTGATTACCATCAATCATGGCGACGCGATTCTCAGTGGAGACGTCGACTTGGGACGACTCTTCAAGATGGGACTGACTACACTGGTCCCGTACACCGTCTCGACCTTGTCGAGCATTCAGGCCATGCGCGAGAATCTGCAGACTGACAAGAGTTCATAAGTCGATGGGATTCACGAAACGAACCCCGGCGTACAACCACCCGAACCCCAACCAAGAAAGGGCAACGATCCGTTGCCGACAGGAGTAGGGAAATGACGTACGAAGGTGGATGCTATTGCGGTGCCGTACGATACAAGGCTGAGGGCGACCCGATCTTCAAGGGACAGTGCCATTGCCGAGAATGCCAATATGGCAGCGGTGGCGGTGTCAACTACGTGATGGCCATGCCGGAAGCGAGTTTTGAATACACGAAGGGCACAGCCAAAGCCTTTTCGCGCAGTGATCTCGACACCCCCGTTACCCGAGAGTTTTGTGCAGACTGCGGCACCCAGATCATCAGCAAGGCGCCTTCACTACCGGGCGCACTCATGATTAAAGTTGGCACTCTGGATAACGTCGCCGACTATGGCGGCCCTCAGATGGCGATCTTCACTTGCGACCAGCAGAGCTTTCATCACATCCCAGAAGGCATGCCTTCTTTTGAGCGCATGCCGGGCTAGACGATCCGTGGCGAGCCGCGCGTTTCGCGCGATCGCCATTCGATCGAAGAACGATGACCGAAGAACCAGCGCTTACCGACCGGCTCTCTGATTGCAAAGAGGCGGCGCTACCCGTGACAAGGGCATTGACCATTAGGCTTATTCGGGTTCGTAGAACTCGCCGTCGATGTCGTCGAGTTTCATCTGCATATACGTCCTCACGTCACTCACGGCCTGGTTGTATACCGGGGCCCCGAGCTTCGCGACGAAAAACTCTACGACTCTCTCCGCTTGGAACTCACTGAGGTCATAATCGAGCTCGTCGACGAAGAACTTTCTCGTCGCATCGGTTACGCGCAGTCGCGCTTCACCCGAGAGTTTCACGCGCATTGATTCCTGCTTGCCTCGTCCTGCCACCTTCTGCTCCTTTCGGTTCAACCACCACAATGAAAAGCGCGAACGTTAGCGGTGCCTTCCTCGCCAAGGCTCCTGCGCTCCGATCACGATCGCCTATCCGTTGCGATTCGCCAAGGATCTTGAAATTGCCCAAAGCACCGTCAACCGGGGACAACCAAATCACGATTCGAATGCGGCGGGGGGGTAAGCGCAGTTAGGCAAGCCGCAAAGCCGTTGCGACCGAAGTCCTAAATGGCTTCGTCAAAAATTAGTTCGCGTTGTCGCGCTTCCGGTAGGCGATG
This sequence comes from Myxococcota bacterium, assembly GCA_047619425.1. GTDB lineage: Bacteria > Myxococcota_A > UBA9160 > UBA9160 > UBA4427 > DUBZ01. Next base: position 1,900 of record JBLHOB010000422.1, on the reverse strand, counting down.
ACCGCCGCATAGAAAGCGGGTGTCATGATCAGCCACGAGACCTGGCCCTGTAACGTGATGGTGCGATCGCCAAACTTAAACAAGGTCGGGTTGAACCAGGGCCCTGTGGGTACGAGTGGAGCCCATGAAAGCGGCTTCCCCTCGGTGAGTTGGTCGTGATAGAGAAACATTTCAACGAAGATGTTCTGTCCAAGAAAGAAAAACAGCAACAACGCGAATGCGCCCCAATGCCACTTCCGAAACACTTCTTCACTCTTGCCATAGGCGAGCCACACGAGGAGCAAGCCAACTAGACAGATCGAGCCCGCATCGGCGAGCGAATTGAGCAACCAGTTGATGTGCGTTGGGATCGCTGCGTTCAGATCTTCGGCGCGGCGTTCGTGAACCGGATCACCGCCAACCCAGCCATAGGTAAACCACAGCTCCCAGCCAAGGGCGCAGGCCAAAAACGATGCGACGTATACCTTGGTAACCCAGGCGGGAATAATTTTCTTTAGATGCAGTATCGGCACCAGCACCAGCGGGAGGAGCGAGCTGGTGTAGACGACTGTGATCAAGCGAATGTGTTCGGGTTTCAATTCGGTCGCTCCAAATACTCTTTAAGCGCGACTGCGTTATTGAACTCAGTCTCTTTCGATGCAAAAACGAAAGTCACAACACCACCGGCGAGACGCTCCCGAATCGGCTCCAACGCTACAGGTTTGGCCTTGAGTTCCGCATAGTAGCGGCTCTTGAACTCTTCCCACTTATCGTGATCGTGACTGAACCACTTACGCAGCTCGGTCGTTGGTGCCGCGTCCTTTGCCCACAGCGCAATTTCCGCCGCGTCTTTTGAAACGCCTCGCGGCCACAACCGCTCGACGAGGATGCGGCAGCCGTCTTCTTTCGCGGCCGGCTCATACGAGCGTTTGAGAACGATCTGCGGGGCGTCCTTGAGCGGAGACATCAGCAGGCGGCCATCAGAAATCGAACACGGGGCCGAAGGCTGTCTCGATCCCGGTACGCTCGGAGTACAGCGCTGAAAACCCTACCACGTCGCCTCGGGCACCCTGCAGAAAAACAAACCGCGCCGGAAAGGCCTCGATCGTACCGTCCTTGCACTTAACGGGGATACAGATTGCAGCGCCATGAAGCTTGCAGGTCCGAGTAGCTACCGCGTTGCGAAACCCTTCCTGGTGACGCTCAAGGAACTCTTCCGGGACGATAAAGTCAAGTGACCGACCAATCGCCTCGGCAGCTGTATATCCGAAGAATTGCTCGGCTCCGGCGTCCCAGTGACGAATAATCTCGTCCGGTCCGGCCATGACCACTGCATGGGTTCTCGACATTGAGCGCTCCAACAGCAAAGCCCAGCTCTGCTTGAGCGATTGACCGCAGGCTGCTACTTGAGCCGTGCGATGCATCGCTCGCAAGCCAAAACACTACCAAAGGTCGCGCAAGAGGCGCGCAATCTGCCCGCGTGCAAGAGGCGCGCAATCTGCCCGCGCGTAAGAGGCGCGCAAGAGGCGCGCGTCCGCATTGCGTGCAGAAATCTCCTGCACGCAATGCCTAAACGCTGAGCGTCTAAATGGAACGTCGACTAGGCGGTCTGTCGACTGTTTCGGCCACGGCCCGAAGAGGCACCGCGACGACTTCGTTGCTGGCCACCCGATCGAGAGCCGCGCCCACGTGAATTCTTGCTGGGCTCGGGCATGTCGTCGGGGTCGGCCTCGAAGCCTTCGACCTTCCGTCGCGCGATCGGCTTGCCGATCATGCGCTCGGTTGCTCGCACCCAGCTTCGGTCGGCTCCGGTCACGAAGGTACAAGCGACACCCTCATTCTCTGAGCGACCCGTGCGGCCAATGCGATGCGTGTAGGCTTCGGGCGTGGTGGGCACGTCGAAGTTGATGACGTGGGACAC
>JBLHOB010000421.1:0-3619 GCA_047619425.1 Myxococcota bacterium | reverse complement strand
GTCGCCACGCTCTTGATGAACGGCGCCGAATTCGTCGAGGTTTTCTTCGGTACAGCCAAGGTGGGCGGTGTCGTGGTGCCGTTGAACTGGCGGTTGGTTGCCGACGAACTCTCTTTCATTCTTTCAGACTCAGGCGCTGAGACCTTGGTGTTTGGGAGCGCATTCTCCGAGGTGGTAAGCGCACTGCACGCACGCGGCGAAGCCGGGACCAAGGTCAAGAATTGGCTCTACATCGGTGACGTTGCGGAGTGCCCAAGCTTCGCTGTTGGCTACGAAGACCAACTCGCGAACGCAAGCGATGCCGCCCCCCCGATCGGCGCAAGTGACGATGACCTTCTCTTTATCATGTATACGTCCGGCACCACGGGCTTGCCCAAGGGCGTGATGCACAGTCACAACACCACCATGTGGGCATCGGTGACAGCGCTCATGACGGCGGACATCCAGTGGGACGACCGCTACCTGATCTGCTTGCCCTTGTTTCACGTTGGCGCTCTGAACCCACTGCTCTCAACGATTCATCGAGGCGGCACGATCGCGATCATGGCTGAGTTTGATCCGGTGCGGATCTGGCACATTTATGCCGAAGAGAAGATCACCGTAACCTTGGCGGTGCCGGCGATGCTTAACTTCATGCTCGCCACCTATGACTCCACGGCTTACGACCTCTCGAACCTGCGCTGGATCATGAGCGGTGCCGCTCCGGTTCCCGTCAGCTTGATCGAGAAGTACGCCGGTATGGGGTTCCCAATCCACCAGGTTTATGGCCTTACGGAGAGCGCTGGCCCCGCGTGCTTGATCTCGCCCAGCGAGGCGGTCAAACGCGCTGGTTCAACTGGCAAGGCTTTCTTTCACACCGACATCAAGGTGATCGACAGCGATGGCAATGCAGTTGCCCCGGGCGAAACGGGAGAGTTGTTGATCCGGGGCCCCCACGTCATGGTCGGCTATTGGAACCGCGCGGAGGCTACGGCGGAAACCATCGTCGATGGCTGGCTGCACTCGGGCGATATCGCAATGATCGACGCCGATGGTTACATCTACATCCAAGACCGCATCAAGGACATGATCATTTCGGGTGGCGAGAACGTGTACCCGGCTGAAATCGAAAACGTCCTGGCTGGGCACGATGGCATTCAAGATGTCGCCGTGATCGGCATGCCGTCAGAAAAATGGGGTGAGTCGCCGCTCGCGATCGTCGTGAAAGCAGACGACACGCTTACGGCAGACGACGTTCTCGCCTACTCGAAGGGAAAGCTCGCGCCGTTTAAGCTGCCGAAGAGTGTTGAGTTCATCGACGTGATCCCGCGCAACCCGACAGGCAAGGTGTTGAAGCGAGTGTTGCGCGATCGGTTCCCCGGTCCTGCATCGAGCTGAGCGTGCGTGGATGACGCGCGGTGCGTCAGCTCTGCGCAAGCCCGCGAAGAATGATCTCGGTCACCATCCGTGCGGCCTGCTTGGGTGAGCCGTCGACGATGTCACTGACATCGGGATGGCCAAACTCGCGACCGAGGCCGCCGAGGATGTGCGCAACGGGTGCCGTGTCGACGGGCGGGATCAAGCCTTCGTCGATGGCACGGTCGAGCAAGCTCTTGGTTACGGCAACGACGTAGTCTTCGTGTGAGTCGAGCAGTCGCTTTGCGCCCGGCAGCGAGCCCAACTCTCGGGCAAAGATCATGCGGGTGGGTTCGACGGCTTCGTTTGCGACGGCGAGATACGCGCGCAGCATCTCAAGGGCGTTCATCGCGGGGTCGAGGCGTTCGATCGCTTCGCGCCCGATGCGACGCAAGTTGCGATCGACTGCCGCGAGCACGAGCTCGTCTTTGCTCGGAGAGATCCCGTAGAGGGTTCGCAGCGAGCAGCCCATGTGAGCGGCGATCTTGCCCATCGTGAGCGCGGCGAGGCCGTCTTCTTTCACGAGGTCTTCGAGTCGATCGAAGACTTCTTGTTGCCGCGGCGTTAGCCTTTGCTCGGTCTCGGTGGGGAGCACCGGCTTTGGCGCGCGGACGTTCGCAAAGCGAACGCGTTTCGGTTGCGCTGGTTTCGGTTGCCCTGGATGACGGCCCTCTTTGGGCTCAGCACTCGTCAAGGAAGTAGTGCGTCCGGCATGTCGACCACGCGAGCGCGCAACCATTCACCGAGACTCTTAGCCTGGCCGTCCTGGCGGGTAGACGAGGCAACACCGTTCTCGAGCAAGCCGTGCAAGACAAAGTTGACCGAGCGCAGAGCGGGTAGCGGGTATCGGTCGATCTTCATGTCGGCCACTTCCGGCAACAGCTCGCGAACCTTCTCGATCGTCAAGAACTGCTCTAGCCATGCCCAGGCCTCGTCACTGCGCGCAAAGATACCGAGGTTTGCATTGCCGCCCTTGTCTCCCGAGCGCGAGCCGTAGACTCGCCCGAGTGCGATGCGGGTGGTCGGGCCACCGGGCACCGCAACGCTGGGGCCGGGTGTTGGGGTGATCTCGACATTGCCTTCCGGGATGACGCTGCTCAACTTGTGAGTTTCGCCGCCGAGCATCACGACCTCTTGGGGCACGAGCTTCGCAGGAATACAGGCGGGGAGGTACTCGCCAAATGGCTTGCCTCCCGAAGGCCCGCCGCCGACTCCGAAGAAACCGGGGATGGTTGCGAGTGCGAGATCGCCAAAGGCATTCGAAATGCCACGGCCCACTTTCTTTTGATCCTGGTCTTTGAGGCTGATCTTCAAGATCGCGACCGCTTGCTCGTTGGTCTCGGGGTCTTCGTGGTCATTGCGCATCAAGCGAATCTTTACGCTTTCGAAATCTTCCTTTTCATAGGGAATGGCCTTCCAGAAGGCTTTCTGAATCAACTCCGCCTTGGCTTCGATATCGAGGCCGGTGAGCGCCACGCTGAGGTCGTTGCGGAAACCGCCTGCGCGGTTGATGCAGACCTTGAGTGTTTCCGGCGGCGGCTCGCCCTTGGTGCCAAAAAGTCGCACGCGGTTCTTCTCGACCTGTTCGACTTCGATCGTGTCAAAGCGAGTCGTTACGTCGGGGCCGTAGTACTGCGGGCCGCTGATTTCGTAGAGCAGCTGTGAGGTGATCGTGCCGACGGAGACTTCGCCTCCAACGTCCTCGTGCATGCCGAACACCGTCGTGCCGTCTTCGGCAACCTCTGCCCAGGGGAACCCGATGCGCTCCATTCCCGGCACTTCGTTGAAGAACGAGTAGTTGCCACCCGTCGCCTGGGTACCGCACTCAATAACATGGCCGGCCGCGACTGCGCCTGCGAGTGAATCCCAGTCGTCCCGCGCCCAACCGTGATGCCACGCGGCGGGGCCGCAGACGACAGCGGCGTCGGTGCTGCGGCCGGTAATGACGATGTCCGCGCCGGAGTTCAAGGCGTCGACAATGCCCCAGCAACCCAAGTAGGCATTGGCGGTGAGGAAGTCTGCTTCTTTGATCGGTTCGCTGGTCTCGAAGTGACGCAACTGGTCCGACGCAATGAGGTCACCGATGCGGGGCATCAAATCGTCGCCGCGCACGTAGGCGATCTTCGGGTGCAGACCCAAGTTTTTGGCGACTTCGGCAACCGCTTCGGCACAACCGTCAGGGTCGAGTCCGCCGGCGTTCGTCACTACCTTGATGCCCTTGTCG
>JBLHOB010000420.1:0-3625 GCA_047619425.1 Myxococcota bacterium | reverse complement strand
AACAAAATCTCGATCGCGCCCTGCGAACCGACCTCGAAACGTGCCTCGCCCATGAGGCCGAGGGACTGATCGCGTGCGCGGGGACTGAGGATCACCGCGAAGCCGTTCGCTCCTTTGTCGAAAAGCGCAAGCCGGTCTTCAAGGGAAAATAGCGGTTCATGAGCAATCAGCTTCGCTACGCCGTCGTTGATACCGACGCGCGGCTCTACACCCGGCTGGTACGTAACGCGCTCGCATCGCTACTTTGCAACGTCGGCCCAGGGTTCGCGATCTTCTTCGCCGCCAAAACGATCGGGGTCGAGCAAAATCGTAATAACTGAACTGCGTATCGACGCGCCGCGCGGCCATGCATCAATTGTCTCTCGCATCTCGCGTACGTCTGATGGATGCTCGCTTGCGATGTCTTCCAACTCCATCGGGTCCACGCGCACGTTGTACAACTCGGCTACAGGCTCTCCAAACGGTCCTCCACTTGCCACCACTAACTTCAGGTCTCCGCGGTAGAGTGCTTCTCCGTCGAGCCCTGCGACGAAATAGTCGGGGTGCTCGAGTACGGTCTCTCCGCTTTTGAGTGCCGCAAGGCGAGTCGTGCCATCGAGATCGTTCGCAATGATGTCTGCGTGGCCCGCCGCTTCAAGCAGCGTTGGCAAGACATCTTGTGCAGTAATGAACGTATCGCTCTTGCCACCCTCAATATGTCCCGGCCACCAAATCGCAGCGGGTACACGTACACCGCCTTCGTATACCGAGGTTTTTCCTCCGCGAAGGGGCGTATTGTCCGCGCCCCCATCGAGCATGTTGGCGCGTAAGAATTCAAGCGCCTCGATGGGCAGAGGTTCACCGAACCAAGAAACGAGTTTTTCGCTAAAGGCAACCAGCGGCGATGGCGAGGTTGCGCGGTTGAGCCCCCCGTTGTCGCTCGTAAACCAGATCAGCGTATTGTCACTCATCCCTTCCCGATCGAGCGCTTCGAGCAACCGACCGATCCCAGCATCGAGTTCGCTCACCATCGCGCTGTGCACCCGACGATTTCGATTCTCCGTTTCGCGATAGACGTCGATTGCCGACTGCGGTGCCTCGTTTGGCAAATGCGGTGCGTTGAACGCAACGTAAAGAAACGTCGGGCGCGCTTTGTCGCGCCGGGCCAATAGAGCAGTGGCCTCGTCGACGATCAAATGCGTCGTATAGCCCTCTTCCCGCACGGTCGTACCGTTGCGCTGCCAATCGTAACCACCGCCATGGGTATGGTCCCAATAGCCGATGCCACCCGTCACATGACCGTAGAAGTGTTCGAATCCCCGGTGATGTGGGAAGTAGCGCTTCTCCGCATGACCTAAATGCCACTTGCCCGTCATCAACGATTGATAGCCAACACGAGCCAATTCTTCGGGCAACAAGGTCTCTTCAAGTGGGATGCCCCGGCGACTGTTCTTGTCGATCGGCACTGTGATGCCGAACCGCACCGAGGACTTCCCCGTCATCAAGGAAGAGCGCGTCGGGCTACAGGTCGGCTGCACGTAGAAACGATCAAGCTCGACGCCCTGCTCCGCGATCGCGTCGAGGTGGGGGGTGTTGATCTCACTGCCGTGAAAGCCGACATCGTTCCAGCCCATGTCGTCGGCAACGATCAGAACAATATTGGGTTGGCTCGGCGCATCCGCCGCGACCGCGGCCGTCACGAATACCGTCGTACAGGCCCCGACGACAAGCGCCGTGAATATTTGCACTACACACTGCCCAAACGCAGTCCGCGTCATCTGCAACTCCCTCACTTCAGTCCGCGACCGCATTGTGACCTGCCCTGAACCAACTCACAAACAAGCCTCAGGAAATTCGGCCATCCATTCCCGTCATAAGATCTTGTTTAGCGGGTTTCTCGGCAAGGCTTCGACCAGGGCCAGGCGCTCGGGCCACTTCAATTGAGCAACGCCTTTGCCTGACCGGTGTGCCGTAATGTCCGACAGTGTCGCGAGGATTTCTCTCCCCCAGAATCCCTGCTCGACATAACACTCAATCCAATGTCGGGGCGTCGTTTGCATCAGCTATCGCCCGTGATCGGCTTCGATGTCAGACCTTGCATCGAGCGAAGCGTGTGTTCTCCGGCAGGATCGCCGGCAGTTGCGGGCACCAAGCATAGTTCGTCTGCACCAGCGGCTTCGTACTCCGCCATGCGCTTCTTGATCGACTGGGTATCACCGAGCAGCCCCACTGCACTGGCGAGCTCGGTCGGGATCTCGGCAAACAGTTCTTTCGGGTGAGGTCGTGTCTCGGCGAACTTCACAAGATCGCCAAACCCCGCCTCGCAGAACATGTCCCGGTATCCGGGCGCTGCCAAATATGCGACGGCCGCTCGTAAGACTTGAACCACCGAATCCGCTGTCGGATCGACTGCAGTCGCCACCCAGACGGCAAGACGCGGCGCAGGCCTACCGGCCTTCCGTGCCGTTTGTTCCATCTGCTCGCGCAACATTGCGACTGCGGACGGCGTAACCAGGTTGAGCACCATGCGATCGGCGTGCCGGGCGGCGGCACGCACAGCCGCTGGGCTAAAGGCAGCCATTGTAATGTGGGCGCCCGGGGCGGGTAGCCGCAAGCGATACCCCTGGGTGCGTGCGAGGCTGCCGCTAAAATTGGCCTTCTCACCCGCAAGAAGCAGACGCGTTGCCTGAGCAGTCTCTGCTAGATGCGTCGCGGTTCGCTCACGCGAGACGCCATGCCAGTCTTCGACGACTACCTGGCTTGATGCCCCCAGCGCTAGACGAACCTCACGACCGGTAAGAGACGCTACGGATGCAACTCCCATCGCGAGCCCCATGGGCGTTCGCACCGAAACGGCGAGTGGCCCGATCGTCAGAGCGATTTGCGACGACTGAGCGCCCGCGGCAGTCGCAAACGCGAACGCGTCGTAGGTTGCCATCTCGCCGATCCAAAGTTCTGCATAGCCAAGACGGTCGGCGAGTAGCGCGACCTGCAAGTTTTCTTCTGGTGGACGGTCCTGCCACAGGGGCGCGACCACGCTCAAACTCATACCCACTCCAACGACTTCGAGGAGACTGCGATGCTGCGCGCAGACCATACCCCGACCTACGCAATTCGAAACGCGCCCAATTGCCAAGCGCTATTGGAGGGTGTTGTCCGAGCAGGTTGAGTTCGCGCCGACCCCACCAGAGGAATTACAGCTGGCGTCGCCACCTGTTGTGCCGAATCGGAACGTTCCACCACCCACAGACAAATTGTCGCGCACCGTGATGAAGTCCGTGCCTCCGACGGTGAGCAGGGCATCGCTAGAATTCATCTCAAGCCCCTGCAACTCGTTCGCCAAAACGAAGGAGTCGGTCACGTCCTTGAGGTGGATCGCGATCGCGCCGCTTAGGCCATCAAGGTCTACGGTATTCCCGCTGATATGCACGTCGTCGAACCCGAAGGCATTGCCGTCAACCGCTATGCCACGCGAGGCCGCGCCAACGTCATTGCCGATCAAGCGAATGCCTGACTGTGGGCCCGTCGTCGCTTGCGCCAGGATCCCATGCGAGCTCTGCCCCTTGAAGTCACCCACTTGATTCTTCGTCACCAGCGAATCGGGCGTATTAAACAGCGTGATGCCATTTGCGAAGGCCGTATCGAA
>JBLHOB010000419.1:0-3633 GCA_047619425.1 Myxococcota bacterium | reverse complement strand
GGTCGTCGAAGACCTCGGCGTCCAGTGGCGGCCCGCGAACGAGACCCTCGAAGACTTGTTTCGCTGGTACATTGCAACGGGTCGATTGCCCGCGAAGGCTGCCCCCAAGCTCGGCTAAGGGTTGTCGTTTTTTGCATCACGCCCAAAACGGGCAAGCAGTAAGGGATCTCCTTGGACTTCTGTATCGCCGTCGCCTACACCCCACCCGATCAACTTTGCGAAATTGCCCAGTGTGCAGAGGAAGCCGGCTTTGGCGGCATCATCGTGTCGGATCATATTTTTTATCCGGGCAAATTGGAAACGCCCTACCCCTACACATCCCATGGACGCCCGCGTTGGGACATCGACACCCCGTGGCCGGACCCGCTGATCGCCGTGGCCGCCATGGCCGCAGTGACAAAACGCATCCGCTTCATCTCGAGCATCTACCTGCTCGGCTTGCGGCATCCCGTCCTGGCGGCGAAGAGCATTGCGACGGCCGCAGTCATGAGCCAAAACCGCTTGACCCTCGGCGTCGGTGCGGGTTGGATGCGCGAAGAGTTCGACACCGTTGGCGCCCCATTCAAGGGCCGTGGCAAACGCCTTGATGAGTCAATCGAGGTGGTGCGAAAGCTCCTCGCGGGCGGACTCGTCGAGCATCGCGGCGAGCACTTCGAGTTTGCACCCATTCAAATGAGCCCTGTCCCCGACAAGCCCCTACCGATTTACGGCGGCGGGATATCGGCACCGGCGCTGCGCCGGGCGGCGACCCTTTGCGACGGATGGGCATCGGAGATCCAAACTACCGAGGAACTGGACGTCATCACCGCAACGCTGCGCCAACACCGCGCAGATGCCGGGCTCGCAGAGAAACCCTTTGGGATCTGCGCTGCACTGCGAGACGTATTCGACCTCGACGGCTATCGCGCGATGGAGGAGCGCGGGGTCACTGAGCTCATCACGGTTCCGTGGCTCTTTTACGGCGACGCCGATCAGTCTTGCGAGCAAAAATGTGACAGCATAAGACGCTTCGCGGACGAGGTACTCGCGCTGCGCTAGGCACGCCATTGATCCAGTCTTGGCTTCCCAGCTATCGTTGTCCAACGCAGTCCGCTTCGACTCGTAATACGAAATCAGACACCGAACACATCGAGGGCCCCATGAGCCAGGCAACCTTGCAAACCGTAACCGGAGCCATCGCTCCCGCAGACCTCGGCAAGACGCTGATGCACGAACATCTATTGATTGGCTATCCGGGCTCCGAGGCCGACACCGTAAACCCCGGCCCCAACCTCGACGAGCGCGTCACGCGCTGCGTGGATCGCATCGAAGAAATCAAGGCGCTTGGCTACACGTCGCTACTCGATCCCTGTCCCTCCGACCTCGGACGCGACGTCGAGCTGATGGCCAAGGTCAGCCAGAAGACTGGCTTCCAAGTCATTTGCGCAACGGGCCTCTACAAGCAAGCCGAGGGTGGCCACCCGTACTGGCATATGCGCGGAAGCTTTGGCCCAACCGTCGACGCCATGGCTGAGATCTTCATCAAAGAGATCACCGAAGGCATTGGCGAGACTGGCGTTCGCGCGGGCATCATCAAGGTAGCAACGGGCAACGGCGTGATGACCGACTACGAGCGCGGCATTTTTGAAGCAGCCGCCAAGGCATCCGTTGAAACCGGTGCTCCGATTACGACCCACACCGACCAGGGAACCATCGGCGACTTGCAACAAGAAGTACTAACCGAAGGCGGAGCCGCGGCCAACCGCATCGTGATCGGCCACTCCTGCGGCACGTCCGACCACGACTACCACCTAAAGATCGCCCGAGGTGGCTCCTACCTCGGGTTTGATCGCTTCGGACTCGAAGCATTGCAACCCGACGACGAGCGCGTGGCAGCACTCGTGAAGTTGATCAACGCAGGCGCCGGAGATCGCGTCGTGGTCTCCCATGACTCGGTGTGGTGCTGGCGAGGACAACCCTTTCCACCGGCCGTCGAAGAAGCGATGACCCAGCTGTGGAACCCTTCGCACTTCAGCTTGCGCATCATTCCGAAGTTGAAAGAGCGCGGTGTAACCGACGAGCAGATCAACGCGCTTCTGATCGACAACCCGCGGCGCTTCTTCGAGGGTCAGAAGCTCGCTCTGCTTTCTTAGTCGGCTTCGGCGCAGCGCTCACGAAAAGTCGTACGTCTCTGCGTATCCGCTAAAGCGTTCCCGAATCGCATCGGCCGACAAGCCCCAGTCTTCGGGCGTATGCCGGTGCACGCCGGGCCCGCCGGGCGGGTTTGCCTCGCGGAACGCTTGCATCCGTGAGCGGGTTTGTGCGGACAGGTCGAGGCCGAAGTGCTCGTAGACCCCCTCGATAGTCTGCAACGCATCGGCGCGAAAGCGCGGGAAGGAGACATCCAGGAATTGTTGCGGGCCCAGCTTGCGACGCAATTCCATGGTGCGAGCAACGCCCATCTGCCACAGGTCGAGGGTCGAGGCGCCGAACGACTCGCGGGTCTCTCCATCGTTGAGACTTTCGCGCGCGGTCCAACACAAACTCGCTACCGAGGGGATCGACTGCACGGGGTCGCGATGGGTTTGGATCACTTTCGCGTCGGGATACACCGCAAGAAATGCCTCGAGGGCAAACAAGTGAGTCGAGTCCTTTAGCATCCATCGCGCGTCGGAGCGCGTGCTGCCGATGAGCTGCAAGTTTCGGCGATGCCGCTCATAGACGGGCACCATGTCACACGTGTTAAACCACTCGCGATAGTGCGGCAGTGGTGTCTGCGCCAACCAACTCGAATGCGCAAAACTCTGCGCCATCAGATTCCAACACTCATCAACTTTTGCGGCCTCCATCTTGTGGATCTCATAAAGCCGCGGCTGATGCTCCTTGATCAACGCAATGCTGCGATCGCACGCGCGATAGTCGGCGTCGTCTTTCCACTGCTCGACGGGAGGTCGGGCCTTCGGGGTGCGCGTGAGCCACAACGGAAGGCCTTGAAATTGGGGGTCGAGGGCGAGCAGCTCTTGAAGTGCAGTGGTGCCCGTACGCGGCAGCCCAATGATCACCAATGGCGCGGTTACGGGACGAGTCGATAAACCGTTGACGGCAGCAAAGCCCTTTTCCGCTAGGAGTCGAGCCGAAAGATCTCGCACGATCATATGGCGAATCGCGAGCTTTCCCAAGGAGTTAAGCGTCGCCCCCTCATCTAGAGCATAAAGCAGCGCTTCGAAGCCGGGGCGAAACTCGTCGGCCCCGAAGTCGTCGCAGCCTGTTGCCGCAACGGCCGCCGCCATCAACTCGTCACTGGCTTCGACAAAGCGCGTCACGCCAGCTCCGAGGTGCGCGCGACATCGGATTGAAACTCGGGAGTCTCCGCCGCGCCAACGAAGCGGATCGCCATAGCACCTTCGGCGTAGGCTTCGGTACCCAACCCGTTCGGGCCGGTCTGTTGAAGAGCCGTTTGCGCTTCACCTTGATGTAGATCGTCGACGGGGTCTGACAACGGCATCCTCGCTTTCACATGACATCGGTGCGCTGGGAACTCGGAGTGCGGCACCAACAGCTTCGCGTCTGCTGCGCCACCGTACAACACAGTCTATGGGTAGCCATCTCAGATGCCTGGCCACCGCAAGTCTTTCAATTCAGCGCACCAGGCTA
>JBLHOB010000418.1:0-3640 GCA_047619425.1 Myxococcota bacterium | reverse complement strand
TCCATGCTCAACAACCGCTGGTACCCCGTACTCGAAGCCGAGCGAGTTCAGAAGAAGCCAAGCAAGATCAGGCGTTTCGGGAAGAACTGGGTTCTGTGGCGCGACGCTTCGGGCTCTCCGCACATGCTCCCGGCGGCCTGCCCGCACCGCGGCGCATCGCTGGCCCAAGGGCGTGTCGTCGACGGTGAGATCGAGTGCCCATGGCACGGCTTCCGCTTTGGGACAGACGGACGGTGCACGAGCATGCCCTGCGAAGGTGAGGGCGCGGCCATTCCGAAAGCCATGCACCTGACTCCCCTCGTCGTGCGGGAAGCCCACGAACTGGTCTGGGCCTGGTGGGGAGATGAGCGTGAGCACTATCCCGAGATCCCGTTCTTCGATCATCTCGGAGGGCTCACAGGCTCAACCCAGACGTCTTATATCCTGCCCTATCACTACTCGCGCATGGTCGAGACGAACCTCGACATTCATCACACGCCGTTCGTGCACGGCAACGTGATCCCTGTTGGCGCGCGCATGCACGACTTTGACGCCCACCGCGATGGCGATCGCATTCTTTCTACAGGGAGTCTGGTGCGCGAAAAGAACGCACACAAAAGCGACGCGAAGGGGGTGGAGTTCAGCGTTGAGATGGTGCTGCCCAACCTGATAACGATTGCCCTTTCACCAAGGCTTCACATCGTTGTCTGCGCAACACCTGTCGACGATGAACACAGTTGGCTGTGGTTCCGCTACTGCCAGTCGTATACGTCGCTTGCGGCCCTGGGCAAACTGATCACCTGGTTCTCGGTACAAAGCGAGCTTCGCGTCGTGCAGAAGCAGGACTGGCGTGTGTTCGCCGAAATGACACCTGGCACCATCGACGACTTCCCTTATGCATTCGTCCACGCAGACAAAGCGATCGCCTTGTACCGAAAGCTTCGGCTCGAAAAGCTTGCCGATGAAAAAGATCCGCTCGCACAAGCCTCAATTGCTCGCGAGCAAGCACCCGCTTCAGCGCACCACCAAGTGGAGGCGCGCTAGTGGCAAGTCATGCGTCCGCCGAAGTACGCAGAGGGCAAATCCTACTTGCCGCACAGTCTTGCTTTTCAAAGACCGGCTACCACAAGACAAAGATGGACGACATCGTGGCCGCGGCCGGCCTTTCGAAGGGCTCGATCTATCTGCACTTCAAAAGCAAAGACGATGTCTTCCTCGCCCTCTTCGATGAGTTTGAACGCCAGATTCTTTCCGAGTGGGATGATCTCGCCGATGAGAGCGCTCTCGAGACCTTGCGCCGCGAATCGGAGATCGTCCTGGACGTGCTTCTGGCAGACCGAGGACTCGTTGAGATGTGGAGTGAGTTCTTGAAACACCCTCTCGCACGCGAACGCTTTGCCGAGGTCTACCGGCAATCGCGCACGCGACTGGGTGCAACGATCGAGGCCGGAATCGATGCGGGCGAGCTACGCCCCTGCGACCCACTCCACGCCGCGGCCGCACTCACGGCGCTAATTGAGGGCTTGCTACTGCAAGCGCTCGCGGACCCCGAGTTTGACCCACGCGCTGCGTGGCCGACGAGTTGGGAAATTGCTTCAGGGGGCTTGGCAGTAGACGCTAGCCAAAGCACTTAACTCTTCGCTGAGCTCCATTTCGAATGTTACGGGCACAACGTCTGTGATCGACATCGGGTTCCAAGTCTTGGGTTCGCCGATTCCGAAATCCATCCGGTCAATCGCAAGCGCGCCCGTGACACGCAATGGTGGTGTGCACTTCAGCTCAAAATTACCTGGAACCGTCTTGGTTACGTCTCTGATCGTCAATTCGAACTCGGCCCCAAACTGCTGACCACTTCGCTGTTCGACACCGCGAACGCGCGCCATCGCAGTAGGCCATCGCTCGACTTCAAAAAAATCGGGGTTCCGCAGGTGATCGTCTCGGCGCTCGTTGTCGGTATCGAGGCTCGCGACGTCGACTTCAACGACAACACTCGCCTTCGCAAAATCTCCCTCCGGTAGATTCAACTCGACAACTTTCCAATCGTGAAACGTGCCGTTCGCCGTGGCGATGAAGTTCTTCGCAACGAAGTTGATGTGCCCTGAACTCGGCACCTCGGCAATGCTCGCCTGCGCGAGCAAGACAGCGAGACCTGCCGCTAGACCGAGTGGAGTTCGGAAAATTTGAGAAACATTGGTCAGCGTACGAAACATAGGATCTCCTCGTGGCCGATCACGTTAGCTACTTGTCGAGCACGGCGAGCCCCCGGTCCGTTCCAATGGCTATCTCTACAGTTGCGGTCGAACCAGACGACAGAGCTTCAACACCGAGATCGCCAGCGAGACGCCCCCTTTCCGAACGCCCTGGACTCGCTGTGGCGATCAATTTGAAAGAAAACGCTTAGCGGGTAACCACCGCACAGCCCCGCGCGTACTCCGCAAGCAGGAGGATGCGCTCTTGCTCATCGTGCTGCTCTTTGTCTCGGCCCTCGCGCTCGCGTTCGTAAACGGCGCAAACGACAACTTCAAAGCCACCGCAACGGTTTATAGAAGCGGCAGCCTCGCTTACAAGCCAGCCTTGCGCCTCGCAACCGCTGCTCAGGTGGCCGGCTCTATCGCGTCCGTCGTCTTCGCGACTGCGCTGTTGCGCACGTTCGGAGGCAAAGGGCAGGTGCCCGATGCCGTCGTGGGCGATCCAAGTTTTTTGGTTTCCGTTGGGACGGGAGCCGCGATCACCGTCTTCCTTGCGACGCGAGTCGGACTTCCGATCTCGACAACCCACGCCCTTGTCGGAGGACTAGCTGGCGCGGGGTTCGCCTTTACACCAAGCGAACTCTCGTGGACTGCACTCGGAGGCACAATTTTCCTGCCTCTTCTCGTTAGCCCGCTCCTCGCAATCCTCCTCGCGAGCACGCTCTATCCGCTGATCCACCGAGTGCGTCTTGCAGTCGGCGTAAGCGCCGGTTCCTGCGTGTGCCTGGGTGAGTCCCGCGAGCCGGTGCAGCTGGCGGACAACGGCACGATGATCCTTAAGAGCACCGGCCTCGCCCTCACCATTGATGAAGTCGCGAATTGCCGAGAGTTGTATCAGGGCATCACCCTCGGCCTCTCGGTGCAATCAATTGTCGACAAACTCCATCATTTTTCCGCATTTTCGCTGGGCTTTGCGCGCGGTCTAAACGACACGCCCAAATGTATGGCGCTGCTCGTAGCCGCAGGCTGGAGTGGCCTTCCCCCACAAGCGTCACTCGCCATCATTGCCGGCGCGATGGCGCTGGGAGGAGTGCTTCATTCAAAGCGCGTGGCCGAGACGATGGCGTATCGCATCACGCCCGTTGGCACCGGCCCGGGACTTCTCGCCAATTCGATCGCGAGTAGCCTCGTGATCGGAGCATCGCTCATTGGCTCGCCCGTCTCGACGACCCATGTCTCAACCGGTGCATTGTTCGGGATCGGCATTCATCACGATCAAACCGACTGGAAGATGGTGGCCGGGATCGCGGGGGCATGGCCGGGCACCCTGCCGATGGCCGCGGCATTTGCCGCGGCCATCGCTTGGTTCTTTCTCTCACTGATCCGAACTTGAGATCAGCGCGACACCCAGGCGATCAGTCGAACATAATGACCTGGCGAGCTGCCTCGCCCTTACGCATCAAGTCAAACGC
>JBLHOB010000417.1:0-3641 GCA_047619425.1 Myxococcota bacterium | reverse complement strand
TGATCGCATTCGATTCGGGCTCTCAGCTCGATATTTTGTCGAAATCGACGCTATCAGCGTCGTCGCGCGGTGTCAATTAGGCAGTGCCACTGCCAGTTCCTGGGGACGCTGCGAAATTGCCGAGCAGCCCTTTCAGGAAATCTTCCTCAGACAGCCCAAACTTCATTGCGAAGTCGTGCTTCTCGTCGAGGCTTCGATACAGCACTCGCATCAGCTCGCGGTACGTCTCAATGACACCTTCCCCTCGCACTGCCACTGCGGGGAAAGTTGGAATGCCCTGCCAGGCATCGCGAATCTCCTGCAACGCTTTCACGTCGGGTAGATCGCGCTTGTTGAATTGAACCACCTTCGGGATGCGCTCGAAGTCAAACCCGTTGGCTTTGAGGTTTGCCTCCATATCGCGCCAGGAGTACGCGTTCGCGCTCGCAGAGGATTTTTGCGAGTCGGCAATAAAGGCGATGGCATCTGCTCCGGCCAACACAACCTTGCGCGTTGACTTGTGCATCACCTGCCCGGGCACGGTAAATACCTTGGTCTTGATCGCGAAGCCACCCGCGGTCGTGAACTCAACGGGCAAAAAATCGAAGTAGAGGGTGCGGTCGTCCTTGGTGTCGAGCGTCACCATCTTGCCCCGGGTTTCGGGGTTCATCAGCTCGTGAAGTTTCAGCAAATTTGACGTCTTGCCAGAGAGCGCCGGGCCGTAATAAACGACCTTCACACTGATCTCGCGATTCGCCATGTTGATCTGGACCATGCTGCACAACTCCGCCGCACCGGCCAAAGGCGGTGCGTCCCAATTCCCCTTTGCCAATCGGTAGATTGGCCCCGAAGGTGTAGGGAGACTGCGCGGTGGGGGGCAAAAACATCGCGATACTACGGCTCAGGAACCAGCAGCTATCCCCTCAGGAAGAGCTCTAGGAGCCGTCGAGACGCCGCACCGGGGGTCGTCGTATTGCTCTCGACCGCAGCCTCGAGAGACGTGATCTCGGCTGCAACCTTCGCGTGTGAGCGGAACGCAACTTTGAGCCCGTCGTCGACGAGGCTCCACATCCAGTTGCGCGCCTGGTTCTTGCGACGCAGCTCGAGTTCGCCGCTCTCCGTAAACGTCTTTCGATGCGCCAGCACCATTTCCCAGAGCTCGGAAACGCCCTCGCCTGTCCGAGCGCTCACCTTCCGTACCGGCGGTGACCAGCTTGAACTGAGCGATCGAATGACTTCCATTGCGCTCGAGTATTCCATGCAAGTGCGATTGGCGGCCTCTTGCGTCGCACCATCCGCTTTGTTGACCACTAGGCCGTCCGCCAATTCGACCACGCCCTTCTTGATCCCCTGCAACTCATCCCCACCCGCCGGCAACAAGACCAGCATGAAGAAGTCGACCATGCCCGCAACCGCAACTTGGGACTGCCCAATCCCGACGGTCTCGACAATCACCACGTCGTAGCCCGCGGCCTCGCACAACAGCATGGCTTCACGAGTGCGACGGGCGACGCCGCCTAGCGATGTGCCCGAAGGAGAAGGACGAATAAACACCGAAGGATGCTGCGACAAGACTTCCATTCGCGTCTTGTCACCGAGGATACTGCCGCCACTCACTGGACTTGTCGGATCGACAGCCAGCACTGCAATGCGGTGCCCCCGCTCGACAAGGTCGAGCCCAATCGCCTCAATCAGCGTACTCTTCCCGGCCCCGGGGGGCCCGGTCACACCCAAGCGCACCGCGTTTCCGGTGTGTGGGATCAATTGCTCCAAAATGAGTTGGCCCAAATGGGCACGGTCATCCCGCTCGCTTTCGAGCAAAGTGATTGCTTGCGCGAGTTCGCGACGTGAGCCTTTGCGGATCGCCTCGAGAAACTCTGGAGAGGGTTCCACGGGCACGCGGCCCACGGTCATTCGCTGCGGCTCCGCAACACGTTGAGCACTTCGCTCACCGCCTTCGGGATCGCGGTACCCGGACCAAAGATCGCAGCTGCACCCTTCTCGCGCAGGAATTCATAGTCCCGCGGCGGGATCACGCCACCGACGATCACCTCGATGTCGTCGGCACCGATCGCCTTCAGGGCGTCGATCAACATCGGCACGAGAGTCTTGTGACCCGCTGCTTGGCTCGAAACACCGACCACGTGCACATCGTTGTCTACGGCCTGTCGCGCCGCCTCTTCGGGGGTTTGAAACAACGGGCCGACATCAACATCGAAGCCCATGTCGGCAAACGCCGTTGAGATGACCTTCATGCCGCGATCGTGACCATCCTGCCCGAGTTTGACCACGAGCATGCGCGGGCGTCGGCCTTCGGCTTCAGCAAAATCCGCCACTTCTTTGCAAACGGCTTCGTAGTCTTCGTCGCCTTGATACATGCTGCCATAGACACCGGAGATCGTACTTACTTCCGCGCGGTGTCGTGTGTAGATCTCGGCAAGGGTCTCAGAGATCTCACCAACGGTCGCGCGCAACTTCGCGCACACAACGGCCTGATCGAGCAAGTTGCCAGTGCCGCTCTCCGCGAGATGCTTGAGCTTCGCCAATTCGCGATCGACATCTGCCTGGTTGCGCGAGGCCCGAATCGACTCCAAACGTCGGATCTGTGATTCACGCACTGCGGTGTTGTCGATATCGCGAACATCCATTTCCGGTTCTTCGTCGAGTACGTACTTGTTGACGCCGACAATGGTATCTTGGCCGCGATCGACCCGCGCCTGACGCCTCGTTGCAACCTCCTCAATGCGCTGCTTCGGCATGCCAGTCATGATGGCCTTGGTCATGCCACCGAGCCCTTCCACCTCTGCGAGAATCTTGCGCGCTTCTTCGGCAACCGTATGAGTCAGCGACTCCATGAAGTAGGAACCACCCCACGGATCGACAACCGCCGAGATGCCCGTCTCCTCTTGCAAAATCAATTGGGTGTTGCGTGCAGTCCGAGCCGCAGCATCGGTCGGCAAACTCACCGCCTCGTCGTAGCCATTGGTGTGGAGTGACTGGGTGCCACCAAACACGGCCGCCATCGCTTCGATCGTGGTGCGCACGATGTTGTTCATCGGGTCCTGCTCCGTCAGGCTCGCACCTGAGGTCTGGCAGTGGGTGCGCAACATCGAAGACTTCGGGTCCTTCGGGTTGAACTCGGCCATCAACTCGACCCACAAAAGACGCGCCGCGCGCATTTTTGCGATCTCGAGATAGAAGTTCATCCCGATCGCCCAGAAGAAAGAAAGTCGGCCCGCGAACTGGTCGACGTCGAGCCCCTTACTTAAAGCAGCGCGCACGTAATCGATGCCGTCGGCGAGCGTAAATGCCAGTTCGAGAACCGTGCTCGCTCCGGCTTCCTGCATGTGATAGCCGCTGATCGAAATCGAGTTGAACTTCGGCATCTGTTGCGAAGTGAACTCAATGATGTCGGCAACGATCCGCATGCTGGGCTCGGGCGGATAGATGTATGTGTTGCGGACCATGAACTCTTTCAGGATGTCGTTCTGAATGGTGCCCGCGAGATCCTCGCGAGCAACGCCCTGCTCTTCGCCGGCGGCGATGAAGCAAGCGAGGATCGGCAGCACCGCACCGTTCATGGTCATCGAAACCGTGACCTCGCCGAGAGGGATCTGGTCGAACAAGATCTTCATGTCTTCAATCGAGTCGATCGCAACACC
>JBLHOB010000416.1:0-3642 GCA_047619425.1 Myxococcota bacterium | reverse complement strand
CACACGCCATCGCGATCGTTCCGAGTGACAAGAGATTCTGACGTGGCCATAGCCTACTCCGGACCCAACAATTTTTTGAAGCCGTAGCGAGCATGTTTGCCAATGTGAATTTGTTCAAGCACGCCGATCCCCTTCTGGGAGCCACTCGTCGCCATCACCACTTGTTGAATGTGGACATTTTCAATAGCGTTCTCGTCGATTTCGTCGCACTTCCACTTTTCGCCCCCGATGGCGAGTTCGCCCTTCCAGCGGCCGTGGCCCCACTCGGGATGCATATACCCGATGCCCTTCATGCGGAAGCACAGGCCGGGATCGAGTTGAATCTCTTCGCGCTTACCATCGAGGGTGAGCAACGTAATCTCGGAAGGCCCCGCTCGACGGGTCCCGGGCAAGAAGCTGAGATTGTGCTCACCGCCCGCCAGAAATTGCGTCGCCGGATCTTCGGTGCCGGGTATCTCGTCGGGACTTCCATACACGGGACAGATCATCCCATCGAAGTGCCACTGCACGCTGTGCTCATTCTCAAAGAGACCCAGGTGGGTACAGCGATCTTGCCAGTGTATCGGGGCCCACAAAAAGAAGACGCCGCCCTGTTGTGTCGGAGGTGCACCAGGAGGTGCAGGGTCGCCAACGGGACGGATGCCCCAACTGCGATCTTTTGTGCCAAAGACCCGCGTCGGATCAATCGTGACGGATTTTCCGTCGTACCGAATTTCACCGGCCCAATTGCCAAACTGGTTGAAGCGAGTCGCTTCCATACGTCCGACGCGCCGTCGCAAAAGCTGATGGCCTTCTTCGATGCTCGCGGTGCGGGGGATCCATTGCAGCTCGCCTGAGATCCCCGTCTCATTGTCGTCGAGGGTCACCTTCAAACTCTTCATCGGCTCTTGAATCTCGATCTGGAACGGGCCCACCTTAATTTCACTGGGCTCGATCGGTGCACGACACGAGCCGTGGAATGCGTGTTGTTCGCCGTCAATCACAATCGACAGCCCGCAATCCATGATGCCCAGGTTCGGATACAGCGCCGCCCCAACACCAATATAGAAGGCACCATCGTCCTGATAGCCGTTAAACCAGTAGCGGTCATATACGTTGCGATCGCTCGTGGCGGGATGTGCAAGCGGCTCCGAGGTTTGATGAATCGGGTAGTCGTCGAGTTTCGAAAGCATTGAGTCTCCGGCTGTCAGTCATCGCTGAGGTGAATTGGGTTGACGGGTGATCGATCAACGTAAAGGGTGATACGGAAGCTGAAGCTCTCTACAGAAAACTCAAGCTGTCGAGATCGCGGATTGCCTGGCACGATCGCGAACACATCGCCATGAACATCTCGTCACCACGATCGGTCTGAAGCACCGCCATCGCACCGAGAACGGTGACCAGCGGCCCCTGGAAATGGCCGTAGCGGTAGTCGTCGAAACATTCTTCAAAGCTGTAGTTCGCGACCCCTTGGCCCACGAGTGCATCGTAGTACGCACGGACCAGTTCTTGTTCGTGTTCGCGTCGCTGGGCTGACGGCATTGCGTTACCCAAGAAGTAGGCGACGTCCCGGCCCGGATGACCAATCGAAAGCGTTTGCCAGTCAACCGCGGCAACTGGAGCGCCGCCGGCAGCCGTACCGAACATCAAGTTGTCGAGACGGTAGTCGCCATGTACCGGCGCAAAGAGATCGGGGCGTGCCGCCAACCAACCCTCTGCGCTTGACGAGAACGTGCGCAGCACCTCGACGTCCACTTTGTCGAGCGTACTTTGATAGCGATCGATAAAACCTTCAGTTGCCGGCACCAATACACTCGCAAAAAGCTTCGCAACATCGGGAGTCACTCGACTCAACCATGTGTAGCTGTCCAGGTTGGGATCGTTCCAACTCGAACCGTGCAGGCCCGCCAAGTTCTCCAGCGCCAGCTTGGCTTCTTCGGGGCTGCATCCGCGAATCTGATCGCCTTGCTCTGCGGGTGCGAGATCTTCGAGAACCAGGACGAATACGTGGTTGTCTTCCGCGATGTCTCCGTGATAACAACGCGGCGTTCGAATGGCGACTTGCTCGGCAAGATTCAGATAGAACTGAACCTCGGTGATATACGCGCCGGCGCCGCCCGACGCACGACTTTTTTCGTTGGCAGATGACACCTTCACCACGACGCTGTCGGGCGCGCCTTCGGGTTTGGCGCTGTAGTCGAGATGCAGTCGGTAGTTGTCCGCCATCTGGCCTGTGCCGACAGGGCTGTGCCGAAAGCCTTTCACCTCGGCATCGATGCCGTTGTTTTTGAGCATGTCGCTCAACCAGCGGGGCGTGATGCCATCGGGATGATCCACCAGGGGTAGATCGTGCTTGGCGGCGTTGGTGCCTTGGCTCATCAAACTCTCCTGTTGCTCGGCTGTGTGAGCCGGAAATGGGCTCTCTTCCCCGGCACCCTGTACTCCTAGACTGGCGAGGCCCGCGTGACGAGGCCCCCACACCATTCATAGTAGATAGAAGTACGATTGCTCGAAGCTCGCAGTAGAAGATCACAGCACCTGAGCGGGGGACGTCGCACTTGCGGTCCACGTTAGGACACGGCTCGGGCCCCTGCAGTCCCCGAAACCCGATATCCTCCCAACCGGAAACTTAAAAAGTTATTGGATTTCAGACACTTACAAATTTCCGCCGAAGTCGCCTTGTAGATTTCACTATTTGATCATATTGTTATTTTTTTGTAATAACCGATTAGGACCAATTGGTCATCCAATGTATGAAGTGAGCTTGCAGCCCGTCTCCTCGAAGAGCCTCGTAATCGACCTGCTCTCGACGATGCCCCGGCACCACCCGGTCGCCGTCGGGGCCCTGGTGAGGGCCGCCGCGTTATTTGGCGTCGGCGAAAACAGCATGCGGGTCACTCTGGCGCGATTGCGCTCTCGCGGGCTTATCGAGTCCGATCAGCGGGGCTTCTACCGGTTAAGCCGAGCAGCACTAGCTGTGAATCGAGAGGTTCGCGCTTGGCCGAGCATCGACAGTGAGGTCGTGCCTTGGGACGGAAGCTTTGTCGCGGTCGACACGAGTCATCTGCCAAAACGAGATCGCAAGGCAAGCCGTACCCGCAATCGTGCACTCCGCCTCCTCGGCTTCGAAAGCCTCTCGCCCGCGCTAAAGATTCGCCCCAACAATTTGCGCGGCGGCCCCGAGCGGTGCCGCGAGCGACTCGCGGGGCTCGGCTTCAGCCCGGCGCCCCTGGTCGTCACGATCACTGAACTCGACCTCGAAACAAATTGCAGTGCCCTCGGGCTTTGGAACGTCGAAGCGCTGCACGCGAGATACGAAACCACGCGCGTGACACTCGAAGGAAGTTTGTCCCGTCTACCCACACTGTCGAGGGAAGCCGCGATGGTGGAATCGTTTCGTATCGGCGGCGAAGCGGTGAGACAGATCGTGCTCGACCCTCTACTCCCCGAAGAGATCGTCAACGCAGAAGCGAGACGTGCGATGTTCGACGCGATGCGCACCTACGACCGAGCCGGCCGCGACTATTGGAAGCAATGGACGGGCACCACTGTCGAACCCGAACGCAGCCCTGTTGATATGGGCCGCCTCGAACCGAGCCCAAACACGATACGTACGTAGAGCAGCGGTCCATCATTTTATCATTGGACCTGACCTTTCATTGG
>JBLHOB010000415.1:0-3645 GCA_047619425.1 Myxococcota bacterium | reverse complement strand
GTTACGCCAGAGAGGTCAGCTAGGCCGTCGGTCGTCGGGGCTCGAAGGCCGGCTAGCGCTCGATACGTCCGGCGATGAAGTCTTCCATGCGCGTATGCGCCTCGTCGTCCGTGAACTGTTGTGGAGGGTGCTTCATGAAGTATGCCGAGGGCGAAATCAGGGCCCCCGCAACACCGCGATCTAGCGCCACTTTTGCGCAGCGAATGGCGTCGATCGAAACCCCCGCTGAGTTCGGCGAGTCTTCCACCGAGAGCCGTAGCTCGAGGTTCATCGGGACATCACCGAAGAGCTTGCCTTCCATGCGCAGGAAGCAAACTTTGTTGTCGTTCTGCCAGGCGACGTAGTCACTCGGCCCAACGTGAATGTTGTCGTCGTCGAGGCGGTCGCCTGCAACGGATTGCACTGCTTCGGTTTTCGACTCTTTCTTTGAGGCGAGCCGGTCCCGGTTGAGCATATTGAGAAAGTCGGTGTTGCCGCCCGTGTTGAGCTGGTACGTGCGCTCGAGCTTTACTCCTCGCTTGCGAAACAGGTCGGTGAGCATGCGGTGGGTAATGGTGGCGCCGAGTTGAGCCTTGATGTCGTCGCCGACAATAGGGAGGCCACGTTCTTCGAAGCGCTTGGCGAAACTTTCGTCGCTGGCGATGAAAACCGGAATACAGTTGACCAGGGCGACGCCCGCTTCGAGGGCGCACTCCGCGTAAAAGCGCGCGGCCGCTTCCGAGCCGACGGGCAAGTAGTTAATTAGGACTTCGGCCTTCGCCTGCACGAGCGCGTTGACAATGTCTTCGCGTGAGGGCTCGGGGATGTCGGAAGGCAAAAACGTGCGCTCGTCCGGGTAGTCCTTCATGTGCTCGGCAATACCGTCAAGGGTGAGGCCGCGCTGGACTTGGACGTGAGCCTTGGGGAGGCTGTCGCAAAAGACGGTTGTGCAGTTCGGCTTCTCGAAGATCGCCTCGTTGACGTCCTTTCCGATTTTGCGGACGTCGATATCGAAGGCGGCCACCACTTCAATGTCGAAAGGGCGGTATCCGCCGATGTCCCAATGCATCAGGCCGATGGCGTCTTCGGGAGTCTTGTCCCGATAGTATTCGAGACCCTGAATCAGCGAACTGGCGCAATTGCCGATTCCCGCAATTGCAATTCGGATCTTATTCAACGGACTTGCCTCCAGGTCGTGGGGCTCGTAACGGCGCCATACGAGGGTTGCGCGCGCTGGCGCGGCCCCTTGCGTAGCTAATTTTCCCGCCGTCGTCGACGCGCCGGCGTGTTGCAGTGGCGGCTCCATCCCTTGGGCGAAAGAACGTTTCTGCGTGCGGGGGATGGAGCGCGCGTCGATCAGTTGCCGGTCGGACGCTCAACTCGAGGAGTGGTCTTGAGGTGCGCGCAAAAGAGCTCCGGAGGAGTGAACTCTGTCGGCGCTCGCCCAAGAGTTGTCGCAGGCCTCAAAGCACACCGCAGCCCGCTCGCAATAGCGCCATGCGAGCAACCCGGCCCAGGCCCATGGCCAGACACCGGGTTGCATGTGCTGGTGATCCTGCAGGACGCCATTCGTGCGGATGCGCTTGGGGGCTGCGGGGAAAGAACTCAACCCGTCGCCAAACATCGATCGAATGGCGGCCGAGGGTGTGCTGGAATAGACAATCGAGGTGCTTCGTCGCTATTCCCTAAGCATTTTGCGCGGCGCGCGTCCTGCGAGATCCTGGCTGAGCAGTGAGGTCGGCGCAACGCGCGTTCCAGACAATTGAGAGTCCGCAAATCAATTCCAAATCCAGTGCCGCGTTTTCTCTATAACGCGTTAAAATCCGTGTGCCGCGTCCGTGTGTAGCGCTCGACGACTACTGGGGACTGCGTAGCAATTGCACAGTGATTGAAGGGGGTTCGCGCATGGGTCGGCTCGATGGTAAAACGGCAATGATCACCGGAGGTGCTTCGGGCATCGGCGCCGCAACCGCGCGGCACATGGTGCGTGAGGGGGCCCAAGTGGTAATCGCGGACTTGCAGGTCGAACTCGGCGAGAAACTCGCCTCGGAGCTCGGGAGTGCCGCGGTCTTTGTGCAACTCGATGTTTCGAGCGAAGACGCATGGGACCCAGCTATAGCGTCGGCCGAAGAAGCGTTCGGCGGTTTGCACATACTCGTCAACGGCGCGGGCGTCAGTGTGCCTGCTGCTATCGACGGCGCGACCTTTGAGCATTGGAAGCACACCATGTCGGTCAACGCCGACGGCGTGTTCCTCGGGTGTCGGGCCGGCGTTGCAGCGCTGCGTCGCAGCGGTGGCGGCTCGATTGTAAATATTTCTTCGACGCTGGGTTTGCGGGGCGGTGCGGCTTTTCCCGCCTACAGCGCAAGCAAGGGTGCGGTGCGGATGCTCACCAAGTCGGTTGCGCTTCGCTGCGCGGAACAGCGCTGGAATATTCGCTGCAACTCGGTTCATCCCGGCGCTACGGAAACCGCCATGGTCGAGCCCTACGTGCAGATGGCGCCCGATCGCGAGAGCGGCCTGGCCATGCTGGCATCGGCGCATCCAATGGGACGCGTCGGGCAACCCGAAGAGGTGGCGAACGTGATTGTTTTTCTTGCCTCCGACGAGGCGAGCTTTATGACGGGGACTGAGATCCCGGTCGATGGAGGATTCTGCGCATGAGCAATTCGGATGTGTCACTTTCGGACTTCAACCCTTTCGACCCGGCGGTGCTCGAAGCTCCCTTCGAGTTTGATCGCAAGCTCGTCGCCGAGGCTCCCGTCTATCGGGACCCCAACACCAAGCTGGTACTCGTCTCGTCCTTTGCGATGGTCAACGAGGCGCTTAAGCGGCACGAAGATTTCTCGAATCGCTTTGGCGAGGCGATGGCCGGGCGCGCGGCACCGAAAAAAGAAATCACCGACGTGATGAAAGAGGGATATCCCACCGTCAATACTATGCTCACCGCAGACCCACCGGAGCACAAACGCTTCCGCAGCCTGGTGAATAAGGCATTTACGCCGAGACGCGTAAACGTGCTCGAACCCGAGATCCAAAAGATTGCCGACGAACTCGTGGACGCGTTTATTGGAGACGGAAGATTTTCGGTCATCGAACAGTTTGCGGTTCCGTTGACGTTGACAGTGATTGCCGACCAGTTGGGTGTACCGCGCAGCGACCTCGCTGACTTCAAGCGCTGGACCGATGGCTTTGTCGCACAGCTCGGTGGCATGGCGACTGGCGACGCCGAGATCGAGGCAGCGCGTCTGATCGTCGAGTACCAACATTATTTCGCCGAACGTCTCGAAGAGGCAAAAGCCAACCCGCGCGATGACATCATTTCAGATCTCGTGCGCGCGCGAATTGACGGAGAGCGTCCTCTCGATGTGGCCGAGAGCCTTTCGATCATTCAGCAGCTGCTTGTCGCCGGCCACGAGACGACCGCTTCGAGCATCGCAGCCGGCATGCTGTTGTTGATGGAGAACCCCGATCAACTTGCCCTCGTGCAAGAAAACCCAGAATTGCTGCCGAACATGATCGAAGAGGTCACGCGGCTAACGACGCCCACGCAGAACATGTGGCGAGTGGCGACGCGGGACTGCACGCTTGGCGACTTCGAAATTTCGAAGGGAGACTTCGTCTTCATTCGTTTTGGTGCCGCGAATCGCGACCCGGCAAAATTCA
>JBLHOB010000414.1:0-3647 GCA_047619425.1 Myxococcota bacterium | reverse complement strand
GCAATCATGGTTCGCATGCCAGCGTTTGGTCTCGACGGGCCGTGGCGAGATCGCCCGGGCTTTGCGATGACCATCGAGCAAGTGAGTGGCTTGGCCTGGATGACGGGCTACGAAGATCTCCCACTCGTGATTCGCGGCGTTTGCGATCCAGTGGGCGGGATGCACGCGGTCTTTGCGTTGCTCGCGGCACTCGAACATCGCAAGCGGACCGGTGACGGGCAACTCGTTGAAGTGCCGCTAGTCGAGGTGGCGCTCAACCTCGCGGCCGAGCAGGTAATCGAATACTCGGCCTTCGGTGAACTTTTGACTCGCGATGAGAACCGCGCGCCGACCGCCGCTCCGCAGGGTGTCTATCACTGTGTCGGCGAGGCCGAGATCGCGTTGTCGGTTACGACCGATGAGCAGTGGTTGAGTCTTTGCAAGCTCATGGGTGCACCGGAGCTTGCCGGTGACGGAGAGCTGTCAACGCGCAAGGGCCGGCGCGCCCAGCACGATCGTATTGACGAAGGCATTGACGCTTGGTTCAAGGACAAAGACATCGCATTGGCCGTCGAGCAGTTGCTCGGCGCCGGCGTGCCCGCTTCCGCCGTCGTCAACGGTCACCACGTGATGCCCAACCCGCAACTCGAGCACCGTGGCTTTTTTCAAAATTTGAAGCATCCCGTTACGGGTGATACCCGTTATCCGGGCTTCCCGATGAACTATTCGATTCTCGGTAACCAGCTTCATCGTTCACCGCCGCCGACACTTGGGCAGAACAACGAAGAGGTGCTGCGTGGCGAACTGGGCTTGAGCGAAGAAGAATACGAGGATCTCAAGGCGCGGCAGGTGATTGGCACGCGCCCGACGTTTATGTGAGCGCTTGTGCGCTTATGCGGGCACTAGCTCGGGCTGTTCGAATCGACCTGGATACGCAGCGCGTCGTTCTTGATGTAGAGATCGCGTTGTGGGAAGGGAATCTCGATGCCGTGTTCGCGAAACTTCTTCCAGACCTTGCGCAGCACGACATCGGCGATGTTTGAGACACCTTCTTCGGGGTCTTCGATCCAGTAGCGAACCTCAAGGTCGATCGAGTTGTCGCCAAAGCCCTTCATTAAACATTTCGTGACCGGGTCATTCACGATGCGATCGGTCTCACGGGCGGCTTCGAGGATCAGCTGTGTCGCGAGGTCGAGGTCTGAGTCATAGGCGATTCCAATCGGAATTTTTCGTCGCACCAATTTTGAGCTGAAGGACCAATTCGTGACGCGCTGTGTGATCAGGTCTTCATTTGGGATGAGCCACTCGGTGCCGTCCCGTGTGATAACCGACGTGTAGCGCGCGCCGAGGCTGTTGACTTCGCCGTATGTTTCTCCAACTTCGATCACGTCGCCCGGTTTAATCGACCGGTCCAGCAACAAGATGATGCCGCTGATCAAGTTGGAGACAACCTTCTGTAGGCCGAAGCCGATGCCTACGCCGATTGCACCGCCAACCACGGCAAAGGAGGACAGGTCGATGCCTACGCTGCCGAGGGCGAGCATGAAGGCTGCGACGATCAGTCCGAAGCGTGTGACCTGCGAGAGCAGGACTTGGATTGAAGGCGTGAGGTTCGGGACTCGTCGAATTTTCGATTGAATCAGGCCCGACAACGCAAGAGCGCCGTAGAGCAAGACGGCCACCATGAAGAGGGCCTTGATGACGGACAGTATCGAGATTCGCGCCTCGCCGGCCGAAAACGCCAGGCTATCCAAGAAAGCGAGCGCGGGGTCGAGCAGGTGGAGAATGTTTAGCGCCGCCAAGCTCCAGGCGATCGTCGCAACGGTGTGCGCCCAGAACGGTTCCGAAATCAGGCTCGAGGTAATGCGAATCAAAAGCCAAGCGGCCAGCAAGCTCGCGGCGTCTCGCGCGATCCCGCCTCCGTAGCCAAAGTCTTGCGAGGCCATTCCGCCCGCGCCGACCAATCCAAGCCACAAGGTCGGCAGGACAAGTCGCTTGAGCAGAGTGGAAATGCGGGTGACCCGCGCTGTCTGCGGTCGTCTTTCGAAAATGTGATCTACGACGCTGCGCGAGGGGCGCAACAAGGCCCATGCAATCAGCAGCGAGCCGACGATCAAGCCCAGCTGCACGAGGGTATCAACGCTCGTCGCTTGGCCGACCACCCAATTCGTCCAAGCGGTGAGGGTCTCCTGAATGTTTTCCGGCATCCGCCAATGCTACCGCGTCGCCGGCACAGCGCGACGGGGTTCAAGCAGCCGCGCTTTGTGTTGGACGAGCGGTGCGGCAGGGATCAGCCAAGGCGATCGAGGTCTCTGGTGACACGAACTTCGTGGCGTACACTAGGCCCATGCTTGATCTCCCTAGCAATACCTTCAAGAAGATCGCGTTATTTGGACTGACGTTGTTCTTTGTCAGCATCGGCGTCGGTCACTTCACAGGCCCCGACGCATTTCTCCCCCTCATGCCGGCATACCTTCCCTACCACCTCGAACTGGTTTACTTGAGTGGCGTGTTTGAAATCGGGTTGGGGATCGCGGTCCTATTTCCAAAGGTGCGACGACTGGCCGGGTTTGGCTTGGTGGCGTTGTTGGTTGCCGTCTACCCCGCAAATATCAATATGGCCCTTCACCCGGAGCCGTTTGTTGAGCAAGGCATCTCTCTCGCCTTCATCTACGGCCGCTTGCCATTTCAGTTCTTGTTCATGGCCTGGGCAGTGTGGGCAACCCGGCCCGACCCGGTGGCGTAGACACATTGGGCTGGTCGCCATTCTCGACCGCTATGCTCGGGCCGGAGAACGCTGGCCCAGAAACTCCGCAGTGGGACTCGGGGCAAAGTCGCAGCCGTCTGGTTTGTTCTCCCGCTGGTGCTCTGCGCCTTCGCATGCCACGCTTGGGTTCTCCCTCCCTGCCAGCAAAGCGTGTTGATGCCATGATGACGGGACCCCAGGGAAATTCCGAGAGCTTTAGGCGCTTCTTCGCAAATCGCAGCGGCGTGAAGGCTGGCCTTGTGGCGATTGCCTTCGCACTCGGCGCCATCGCTTGCAGTGCCGAGCCTACGAAATCTCAGTACGTGAGCGCGGTCGTTACGCAAGAGTGCGCTGAGTTCACAAACACTGCCAAGCAGAGCTGTCGCATTGAAGTGATCAAACGCTTTACCCGCGTTTCATTCGAAGAAATGAAGGCGATGTACCCGAAGCCCGAGCCGACTGCGCGGCCGGGGTTGGCACTCTGGTAGCGATTCGTCCGAAGCGTCAATGCAAGAGCGCGTTGCGCCTTGGCCCGGGTCGCTGGTGGGCCTATGCCGGGGTAAACGGGTTGTAACAAGGTGAGACGTATGGGTCGTAGTAGCTGACGTACTGAAGCGATCGCGTTTCGTCTCCGTCGTTTTGAAAGAAATCCGTCGAAGCTAGAAAACGCGTGAAGGGCCGGGGGCTTGCCTTGGGCTGCCAGGGGCCCTGGTGTTTCGCCAGATCCTGTGCGAAGGCTTCAATCACCGCGTCGTCGATCGTCAAGTAGTTGAAGTGTTGTCGGATCGCGCGTTGCAGCACGGGGGCAGTCTTTGCTGCGGCCTCTGTGACTTGAGTGGACGGCGTTTGGGCGTCATCGCAGCCAATACCGAGGTAGAGCCCTCCGCCCAGCATTCCGAGCCCCTTGAGCAGCGCGCGTCGA
>JBLHOB010000413.1:0-3671 GCA_047619425.1 Myxococcota bacterium | reverse complement strand
CGATTGCGTAGGTGCGAAGGGCTCCGTGAGGCAGTTGGGCTGCGACGTTCACCCGGCGTGGCATGGCTTCGAGGGCATCGAGGTACTCGGGAAAACTCTCCCAGCTCCAGCGGATCCCGTCGTGGAGTGCCGCACCGGGGATGTCTTCCACCCCCTCCATCAAGTCGATCAAGACGTTCTTGTGGTTGGGGCGGACGGGCGCAAAGCCGACACCGCAGTTGCCGAACACCACGGTCGACACCCCGTGATCACACGAGGGGGCCAGTTGGTCGTCCCAGGTCGCCTGGCCGTCGTAGTGGGTGTGCGGGTCGATAAACCCCGGAGTTGCGAGCAGGCCTCGGGCCTCAATCACCTCGCGAGCGTTGCTTACCTCGCACTCTCCCGGCCCACAGACGGCTTCGATATGGCCGTCGGTCACCGCGAGATCTGCGGGACGCGGCGCCGCACCGGTTCCATCGACGAGAGTTGCGTTTCGAATTAAGACATCCACAAGATCTCCTTGCCGGCAGTGCGTCTGGGGGCACCAACCGGGGCATGGGCAAGCCTAGCGACTTGGTACGCAGAATAGTTTCCACATGAAATTCGAGCTGAAACCAGCCTCAGCTCGCCCAGAGATAAAAGTGAGCTGCCATGCACTTTTTTTTGCCACGTACGCCCCTTTTCTCCCACTACCAAGCGTTACCGAGCGCTTTGTTTTCCGGGCCAGAGCCCATTTGAAGCGTGAGGCGGCGAGAATCCGCGAGAGGGAGACCGACATGAGCATGAGCATGAGCATGAAGAGAACAGCAAGCCAAACCGCGCCCCGAATCGTGGTGACTGTGCTTGGAACCGTATTTTTGGGGCTGGTGATCAACCTCGCTCTCCCCGTCCAAGCGGGCGAAGGCAAGACGACCGCAAACACCGACGAAGTCCTGTGCGTCAAGCACACGGTCGAAGGGGTGATTGTGGGCAGCTGCGTACCGGAAGGTCGCCTAGCCAGCTTCATCAATTCAAGCGCCTTCCGCAGCATTCAGACGGACTTCCGAGAGCCGATCTACTAGATCGCGTCTCGACGCGTTTCCCCGTCACCACACCGGCCAGCGGTGCGCAACCAGCGCCGAGGCTTGTGACACGCAAATTTGACACCCGCCTCACATTCGCTGTGACGGCGGGTGCTTTGCGTTTGGGCACTACTATTGTGCGAGTTGCCGTTGGCGCGAATTCGCCCCCCCAACCACGAGGCCAAAGAATGAAGCTCGCCAAGCCCCATCTCGACATCGCCGTCATGACCGACCAGTTGCAGGCAATGCTCGACTTCTGGCAGGGCCCTGCCGGGCTGACGTTTGAAGAGCTACTGCCCACCGGAGGCGGCAATCATCAGCATCGCCACGGCGTAAACGGCTCGGTCTTCAAGCTGAACCACTCTCGGGATGGCCTACCAAAGGCGGCTCAAAGCGGTTATCGGGGGATGTGGATCGCTCGCGACGACATCGACTCTCGCCAAGAGCTGCTTGACCCGGACGGCAATCGAGTGGTGCTCGTGCCGCGCGGCGAAAACGATGTCGAGGGCGTGGCGGTTGTCGTCGCCGTGAGCGACCCGGCAGCACACGCACGCTTCTATACAGAAGCACTACAGCTCGAAGCCCTCGGCGAAGGGCGGTTTCGCTGCGGCGACTCACTGCTCATTGTCGAGCACGACGCCAATGCGAACGCCGACGTTGGAATCTATGGCCAGGGCTTTCGCTACCTGACGATTCAGGTCTTCGATTGCCGCGCCGAACATGCGCGCATTCTGCAGATCGGCGCGGCCGAGGGAGCCCCGCCGCGCAAACACGGCGAAACGGCGCTCTACTCCATGGTCCGCGACCCCGACGGCAATTGGGTCGAAATCTCCCAGCGCGCCTCACTTACCGGACCGTTGCCAGACATGTAGCCGTACTTGCTGCGTTGGCCTGCGCGCTGTTACGAGCGCAACACCTTGCCCGCTCGCGCACCGGTGTGCTCGTCGTTTTCGAGGATGATCTCGCCGTTGCACACGGTTGCGAGGTAGCCGCGGCCGCGCTGAATGAAGCGGCCGGCCCCACCCGGAAAATCGTTGACAAACTCAGGCATGCGCTCGGCCACGCTCTCGAGGTGGATCACGTTGACATCGGCGCGCATCCCCTCGGCGAGGGTGCCGCGATCGGCGAGGCCCATAATGCGTGCAGGTGCCGAAGTCATGCGACGCACGGCTTCTTCCGCTGTGAACAACCCCGTGTCGCGTACCCAGTGGGACAACACGAACGAACACCAGCCTGCGTCCATCACTTGGCCAACGTGTGCTCCGGCGTCGCCGAGCCCGGGCAAGACGTTGCCCTTTGAAATCAGGTCGCCGACGGCCTGCATATTGGGGTTGAAGAGCTGAAGCAAGAAGAGCGCGCGTCCGCGGGTCTCGCGGCTCATGCGCAAGAAGGTCGCGGCGGGATGCACGTCGCCCATCGCCTTCGCGATGTTGGCTACCGACGTCTCATCGCCTGTGATGTAGTTGGGTGTGTCGTCTTCGCCGAGCCAAAAGAGCGGAATGTCCGAAAAGTAAGACGTGTCGTCCTGGGCTTCCTTGACCAGAGCATCGAACATTGCGTCGTCAGCGATCGCAGCGAGACGGCCTTCGAAGTCGAGCTTGGCGAGTTCGGCCCACTTTGGCCCACGCCAAGGGAGCGTGTTTACGAGCCCAGCGAGGAACCCCGAGCTGCGCGGGATCGCGACGCCGCTGACGTCGAGGCCCGCTTCGCGCATTGAGTTGATCTCGTCGACAAAGAGCTGGCCGGATCGGTCCGAGCGCCCGGCGGTAATACTGAAGAGCACCCGATCCCCACTCGCGATGGCCTGTTTGCGGATCAACTCGAGCTCGCTCTCAAACTTGCCGCCCAGATTCAACACGTTTTGCATCAAGCCCCCGCCGGCGCCCTTTACGGCCTCGGCGATCTTCACCAACTCTTCGTCTGAAGCGTGGGTGCCGGGGACGTCGCGTCCGTCGGGCAAGCGATGCCCGATGATCCGCGAGGTCGAAAAGCCAATCGCGCCCGCGGCTACCGACTCACCGACCACTTCGGCCATGCGCGCAATCTCTTCTTCCGTGGGGATCTCGTCGACGGCGCGCTCGCCCATAACGTAGTAACGCACGGCACAGTGCCCGACTAGGCCTCCGACGTTGATCGCCGGCTCGAGCTTCTCAATTGCGTCGAGATAGCCGCCGTAGCCCTCCCAGTCCCAGGGAAGCCCGTTGAGGATCGCGTCGGCGGGGATGTCTTCGACCGTCTCCATCATATTTGCCAGGGTCTTGGCGTCGCCGGGGCGTACCGGGGCGAAGGTCACGCCGCAGTTGCCGAGCAGTGCGGTCGTCACGCCGTGCCACGAAACCGGCGTCAAATACGGGTCCCAGCCGATCTGGGCGTCGAGATGGGTGTGGATATCGACGAAGCCCGGGGTGACGGCATGCCCAGCGGCGTCGATCTCTCGACTGCCCTGGCCCTCTACGGTGCCCACGCAAGTGATGGTGTCTCCGTCGATCGCAATATCCGCCGCGTAAGGGGCAGAGCCTGTGCCATCGATCACTTTGCCGTTTCGGATCACTAGGTCGTGGGACATCTGAAAACTCCGGTGACGGGGCGCCGGCCTGTACTCGGGACTGACCGGACCCTCTTGGGGGGCGC
>JBLHOB010000412.1:0-3681 GCA_047619425.1 Myxococcota bacterium | reverse complement strand
CGATTCTTCTCGACCCTCTGCAGGACATCTCACGCAAGTACCAGACGACCGGGTTCCCCGAGTCGCTCTTGATCGACCGCAACGGCATGATCGTAGAGCGCTACATCGGTCCGCGTGACTGGGACCATGTCATCTACGCCGAACGCATCCGAAGACTGCTCCGGGAAAGCTGAGCTTGAACCGGGTTGCGAGCGAAACTCAGCGAAATCGGACGTTTGCGGCAATTGAGTGCTGTTCAGCTGTCGGGTATTGGGTAATCTCCCACACAATCTTCGTAGGTGCTACGCGATCCACTGGGGGGGAGTGGTGAAGGCGTTCTGGCTCATTCCTATACTTTTTTCCGCAGTAATTCTGGTGGCCGCGACGGATCGCGAGTCGGGCCTCCCCATGTGGTTCGAACTCCGCGAAGAGCGTCGCAGCTCGCAGCTGCGTATCGCCGAGCTTGAGGCCGACGTCATCGCTCTAGAAAGCGAAGTCGAAGCACTTGAAAGCGACCCGCTTGCAATGGAGCGCGCGATCCGCGAAGTGCTCGAACTGGTGCGACCCGGCGAGACGGTGGTCCGCTTTGTCGACGAAAGCGACGGACCGACTGCTCGCTTGAACGAAAGCTGAGCTCCCCAAATCGCCCGCACACGACCGGAAGTGTGGGTATCACAATTACGACGATCGCCCAGCACAGCGGGTGAGGAGGCCGAGAAATAAGGGCCATGCGCGAACAACTTCTCGACAAACTCCAAGACGCACTGCGCGAGTTATTAATCGAAGCCGGCGACACGGACGAAGTGCCGACGCCCACGCTTGAGATTCCGCGCCAAGCCGACCACGGCGATTTCGCAACCAACGTTGCGATGACATTGGCAAAGCGTCTCAAAAAAGCTCCGCGACAAATCGCTGAAAGCCTGGTCGAGCGACTGGGCGATGCCGGTGGGTTGCTCAAGAGCTGCGAAATCGCGGGGCCCGGCTTTGTGAACTTCCGCCTTGCGGAGACGAACTGGCAAAATCTTTTGTGCGAGATCGCCGCGGCAGCCGACAGTTATGGCTCCTGCAATGCGGGCGAAGGCCAGAAGCTACAAGTCGAATTCGTTTCAGCCAATCCGACCGGCCCTTTGAGTACGGGGCACGGGCGACAAGCCATTTTAGGCGACGCAATTTGTCGGTTGCTCGAGTTTACGGGGCACGACGTCACGCGTGAGTACTACTTCAATAATGGCGGGCGCCAGATGCGCGTGCTCGGCAACTCGGTCAAGGCGCGCTATCTCGAGCACCTCGGCCGAGCGATTGCACCGAGCGACGCCGCGTTGGCCGACCCTAAAAACGCCTGGGAAGACGAGAGGGAAGGGCTTCCTGTCGTGTTTCCAAATGACGGATACCAGGGCGACTACATCGCGGACATCGCGGCGGACTTGGTTGCCGAGCACGGCGAATCTCTCGTTGATGTCGACGGCAACGGTTTGTTTCGCGAGCGTGCCCAAGAGGTGATCTTCGCCGACATCCGCGGGACCCTCGAAAAGATCGGCATCGAGTTCGATGTTTACTTCAACGAACAGTCTCTCTATGACGAAGGCAAGCTCGACGTCGTTATCGCGGACCTGCGCGCTAAAGACCTCATCTTTGATGCCGACGGCGCAGTGTGGTTGCGCGCGACGGCCCTGGGTCTCGATCGAGACCGAGTCGTCATCAAGAGCACCGGCGAGCCTACATATCTCTTGCCCGACATCGCTTATCACCGTGAAAAGTTCTTGCGCGGCTTTGAGGCGATCGTCGACGTGCAGGGTGCCGACCACATCGAACAATTTCCGTTTGTCACCAAGGCCGTCGAGGCGCTGGGCTACGAGGCCGATCGCATCGAACTCGTCATGCATCAGTTCGTCACGGTGACCAGTGGCGGCGAGCAGGTCAAGCAATCAACGCGCAAGGCGACCTTCATTACGATCGACGAACTGGTTGAGCAAATTGGCGCCGACGTGTTTCGCTTCTTCATGGTCGAGCGGCGCGCCGACAGTCATCTCGACTTCGATCTCGATTTAGCCCGGGACAAGAACTGGCGCAAGAATCCCACCTACTACGTTCAGTACGCCCACGCGCGCTCGTGCGGTTTGGCACGCAAGGCCGTAGAGGCGGGTGTGGAGATGCCCGGTGCAAGCGACTTCGATCCCACGCGCCTGGTGCTCGAAAGTGAAATTGAGATCGTGAAGAAGCTGGCGGAGTTTCCGGAGCTCGTTTTGCGAGCGGCGCAATCCCGCGAGCCCCATCACATCGCCTACTACCTGCGCGACGTAGCAGGGTTGTGGAGCCCGTATTTGCAAGATGGCACGAACCATCGGATTCTCTCGGAAGACGAGGAATTGACCAAAGCTAGACTCGGCTTGTCCCTCGCGATTCGAGTCGTCCTGAAAAACGGATTGGCCCTGTTGGGTATTTCCGCACCGGAGAAAATGTAATGGCCGAAAAGTCGCGATCTGCAAAGCGTGCATCGAGCCCCAA
Source organism: Myxococcota bacterium (assembly GCA_047619425.1). Taxonomy (GTDB): domain Bacteria; phylum Myxococcota_A; class UBA9160; order UBA9160; family UBA4427; genus DUBZ01. Next base: position 1,197 of record JBLHOB010000412.1, on the reverse strand, counting down.
CTGGTTGGCCAGTTTGATGGGTGCGGTGTTTTTGATTTCCGCGGGTTTCATGCTGGGCTTGGTTGTCGGCGTTGTCAAAGAAGAGCCCGAGTTGGTGATGGGGCATCTTGCAGGGCAAAGCGAAGAAGTGCGCTGGTCCCAGACCGAAGGCGACTACGCAAGTCCCGACGTCGCGGCCGGTGGCCCAAACTTCGAGCCGGCAGGTGCCGTCGATACGGGGGCCTACGAAGAGCCTGCCGCTTATGACGCACGCCCAGCCTACGAGCCCGCGTACGAAGCGCCGATTGTCGAGGAGCAGGTTGAGACCGTGCAAGCGGCCCCGACGCGCCGGCCGCAACCCGCAGCACAGGCTTCAAGCGGTCGCACCGGTTTCAGTGTTCAGGTCGGCGCATTCGCCGAAAGCGAAGGTGCCAACCGCGTCGCCGAAGATCTTCGCGGCAAGGGATTTCCGGTGTACGTGACGCCTTCCGCGGGTTCACGGGATGGTCGCTGGCGTGTTCGCGTAGGCCCCCTCGCAACGCGTACTGAGGCCGACGCAGCCGCGCTGCAGCTCAAGACCGAGCAGCGCTTGCCGACATGGGTTTTGAGTGAGGGAGGAAGCTGAGCACGCGCCCGAACGCATCGCTTCGCAACCAATCATGACATCGCACTTCCTGGTTCTCGGAAAGAACGGCCAATTGGGCCGCTGTGTCACCCGCGTGCTTGCAGAGCGCTCGGGCTGCGAGCTGTGGGCCGAGTTTGGACACGGCGATCTCGATATCACCGATCGCGATGCCGTCATGGCGTTACAGCCGCCGGTCAATCGCGGCGACGCACTCTGGGTCGTCAACGCCGCGGCCTACACCGCAGTTGATTTGTGTGAAAGCGAGGAGGCCGCCTGTGCCGCCGCAAACGGCGACGCGCCCGGTTATCTCGCGCAGTGGTGCAACGAGCACGGAGCAGGCCTTGTGCACGTCTCCACGGACTATGTGTTTGCAGGGGACGCATCCTCGCCGTATCGCGAGGATGATGCGACGGCACCCAAGACGGCTTACGGTCGCAGCAAGCTCGCCGGCGAGATTGGTGTGGCCGAGCGACTTCCGAACGCATGGATCGCGAGAACAAGCTGGGTATTTGGTCCCGGCAAAAATTTTGTAGGCGCAATCGTTCGACAGGGTGCGCTTCGCAAGTACGGCAATGCCGCGGGGCCGCTGCGAG
>JBLHOB010000411.1:0-3688 GCA_047619425.1 Myxococcota bacterium | reverse complement strand
CCCGCATGAGCAACCCATTGCCGAACATCCATGTCTTCGGGAAGGACCGAGAGCTCGGCGATCATCTGGATTCCGGCTGAGGTCGCAATGCCCTTCACGGAAGTGATGTGCGCGAAGGCGCGTTCTAGGTCCGGATGTTCTGCAATCAACTCTCTCGCTTGCTCTCGCAACCGATTAATACGCCGCTCGAGGTGACGGATGTTGACTTCGATGTCGTTGCGCACGATGTCACTCATCTCATCGAAGCTCGTTGCGGCATGCCAGCGGTTCTTCTCTTGGGTTGCCATCTTGATCACGCCTTCGACCCTTCGCGAGATCGCTCGCAAGTCAAAGGGATGAGGCTCTGGTGGCTTCCAGGCTTCGAACTTCATACGCATGGCGAACTCGACAATGATGTTGGCGTCGAGCGCATCCGTCTTGGACCTACGCATATATGCGCCAGAAAACTGCCCGATGGTGCGCGGGTTGGCGACCCTGACCTCGGCCCGGTTGGCGCGATGCAGAGCCAAGGCGAGGTCAAGGCTGTAGACCCCAGTGGCTTCAAGAACCACCCTGGCTTGGTACCCCTTCTTGGTGATGATCCGAATCAACTTCTTGTGGCCGTCTGAATCGTTGGTCAAATCAAACGCGTCGCCTCGCTCTCCTTGGTGATCAATGATCACCGTAAAGGTCTAGGCAATGACATCGATCCCTACATCGTTCTGCTTCTTCGATCTCGGCTCCTCGTGTACACTGGTGCCAGGCTCCCTGACCCTGAAACATCACCTACTCGTCTTGTAAACGCAGGCTCTCGGGCCTCGGATACTCTTCGGCATGGGTGACAAGGGCAGGGGGCCTATCGAACGGTCAAGCTCAATGGCTTTAGGCAGCAACGGCCTCACCTGGTCATCCGTCTGAAGTATACGATGGTCGTAATCAAGAGCGGAGTACCGATATACAAGGCGGCATATCCCGACCCATGAGCCTGATCCTCAGCATACTCGGCTTTGCAGCTCTCCTGATTGCCGGAGTGCTGTTGGCGCTTGCTGCTTTTTCGAGTCTCGGTGTAATCGTTGCCGGCTCTGCGCTTGAGCGACTCTTTGACCTAGTCGTTCCAGCTCGCAAGAGCGGCCTTGGCGCAGATGGGATTGTCGGCGAGCTCGCCGTGGTGGTCGTCGACTTTGTGCCAGTCGAGTCTGGCGGAGACTCAGAGGGGACCGTAAGAGTCTCAGGAGAACTTTGGAAGGCGCGTTTCGTTGGCACTGACGTCCCCATCCGCACTCAACGAGTTCGTGTCGATTCAACAGAAGGCCTAGTCGCAGTTGTCGTTCGGCCAGACGGAATCCCAAGCTAGCGTGCGCGGCACAACGATCCGCTGCACTCTTCCCAACTCAACCACCAAGGATTCGCCAATGGAATCCTTTTCCTCATTGATGGAGTTCTCCGTCGCGATTGCTGGCTTCTCGGGTGTTACGATTGCGGGGCAAGCTCGGAGTGACGCTGTCAACGAACTTCAGTCTTTCCGCAATACGATGTTGATCGCCTTCTCTCTATTTGCCGCGCCATCGCCGTCCGCCGCTGAACGCCGGTCCGCTATGCAGCGGCTACTCCGAGGATATTTGTGACAAAGGTGTATTTCGAAGAGGCTACGGTCGGCTCGTGCGATATCACGGGGCCGTACAAACTTACGCGCGACGAGATCGTTGAGTTCGCAACAAAATTTGATCCCGAACCGTTCCATACCGACGAAGGCGCCGCTTCTCGCTCGATCTTCGGTGGGCTGACTGCCTCCAGCGCCCACATGTTCTCGGTCGCATACGCTTTGAGCCACGAGCAGAGTCAACGGCTCGCTGTCCTTGCTGCGCTCGGGATCGAGGAGATGGAGTTTCCGAATCCTGCCCGCCCGGGTGATGAGCTCATGTTCGAATGCACGATTCTCGAGAAACGTGAGTCAAAGTCGCGTCCCGATCGTGGAATTGTCCGAGTCAGGACTGTTCTGCTGAACCAAAATCGAGAGACCGTGATTGACTACAAACTCAAGGTCATGGTTGCTCGCAGGCCCGCTTGAAGCGACTCACTCCTGCTGCCGACAAACTCGTGGTCATCATCCCCGCTCGCCGCCCAACAAGCCGATGAAGACGGGCGCTGAACAGCTCGATTCAAGTTCCCGCTGTACCGTAGTCGCGATGGCGAGAGTGGGCTGAAGTTGTCCACTCATCTCGCCGGCGTGACTTCGCCGCCGGGTTCTTCCGGCTCGTCGTCTACCATCTCCGCGGGGAAACCCGGGGCGACCGCGAGGGTGTTGGCTTGTTCTTCGAGGCGCTTGATGATGTTGGGTGAATTTTCATTTGCGCCATAGCGCGCGATGCCGTCTTCGAATATTTTGATGAGCAGTGGAGAGAGCTCGAGCTCGACACCGTGTTGTTCCGCGAGGTCTTGAAATAACCCGATGTCCTTTCGCACGAGCCCCATGGTGAAGTCGATGTTGCGGCTTCCATTCAAGATCACTTGGCTCTCGGTTTCGTGGACGAATGAGTTGCCGGAAGAAATGCGGATCGCCTCGTAGGCTGTGGGCAGATCCATGCCGGCCTTGCTGGCGGTCACGAGGGCTTCGGTCAAGCTTACGAGGTTCGCCGTGGCGAGATAGTTGGTCATCACCTTAAGACGTGAGGCGCTACCCAACTCTCCAGTATGAAGGATGCGTCGTCCCATGCTGCTCAAGAGGGGGAGGGCGCGTTCGAAGGCTTCGCGTCGCCCGCCCGCGAAGATCGCGATGTTGCCCGTTGCAGCACGGTGGCATCCGCCAGAGACGGGGCAATCGAGAGCGTGGGCTCCGAGTGCTTCGACGCGCTTGCCGAGTCGCAAGACTTCCGATGCATCGGTGGTGCTCATCTCCGCCCAAATCTTGCCCGGCGAAAGCCCCGCCAACACGCCGTCCTCCCGCTCGAGAACCTCTGCGCTGATGCGGGGTTCGGGGAGACACGTGACGACGACGTCCGCAAAGCGAGCAAGTTCAGCCGGGCTCTCATGGCTACCTGCTCCCGCGTCGACGAAAGGGGCAACCGCCGCGGGGTCGACGTCGCAAACCATCAGCGCGTGACCATTGCGCAGCACGCTCCCCGCGAGCTTACTCCCGACGTTCCCAAGCCCGATGAATGCAACCTTCATTTTCTCTCCGTTGATACTCTGTATGTGTCCCGGCTCGCCGAATGGTTCGTCGCCGTCGATAGGCAATCGATAAACAATCCTGCGTCCCTGCTCGGCGACAAGCAGATGATGTCCCAGAATTTCATGCGGCCCCACGACTCCATAACGTACCGCTGAATAACATCCCCATGAGGGAATGTCCTTGAACGGTGCGCATCCGCCGGCTGCCGCGTAGAATGATGCGAGCGTTATTGGGCGTAGGCCGTGAGCGCGGTTGGTGTTGAATACTAGTTATGCGGCACTCCCACCCTACTACCGAAGGCGGCTCCTCATGAGCGCAAAATACAATAAGCGTCGACTAGGGAGCTGTCGCTTCGGTCGCGCGCGATTCGCCGTAGTCGGGACATCCTCGCAGTCGGATCTTGTCTGTGCTCGCAATGCAGAAAGGTCTCGGTCACGAACGGGAACGCTGTACTGCTCGTCCCGATCGACAATTTTGAGTGGGTGGGCGAAGAACCTAAGTCCACAAAGTTCAGTCTTGCCTCTGGCTGGTCTGTTATGC
>JBLHOB010000410.1:0-3708 GCA_047619425.1 Myxococcota bacterium | reverse complement strand
GTGGACGTGGACGCTTCACCTCCGCGTGTCATCAAGACTTTGCTCGTAGGCGACGAACCTCGCGACATTGTTTTTGCGGGCACAGGCGGCACGCGCGCCTTTATTACAACGGCGCATCGCGGGCAGCATCGTACAGACGCATCGATCTCCGGCGTAACCGGTGCCGGTGACCCCCAACTCTCCATCGCGAGCGTGCCCCGTGCCGACGTATGGGTATTCGACTCCACGAGTCTGGGTGCGGCGTTCGGCGGCGCACCGCTGCGAATTCTTTCTTTCTTCTCCGATACGCCGCGCGCGTTGGCGGTCAGCCCCGACGGCAACACCGTATACGTGGCGGCTTTTCATTCGGGCAATCAGACCACCACGATCCCGGAGGCCACGGTCTGCAACGGATTTGCGGCCGCAGCGCCATGTAACGCGCCAGGCTTCGGGGGGAACCCCGGGTTTGTGATGCCCGGTGGCTTGCCTGGCCCGAGCGACAACGCGGCAGGCGCGCCGGCACCGGAGACCGGTTTGATCGTGCGCAAGGACAACACAACGGGCGAGTGGAATGATCAACTTGGCCGAGACTGGGATCTCGCGATCCCCTTCGATCTTCCCGACCACGATGTGTTCGGCTTCAACGCCAACACCCTCGACGACACTCCGGCGAATATCGAGATCTTCGATCACGCGGGCACGATCTTGTTCAACATGGTGGTGAACCCGGCGAGCGGGAAGATTCTCGTAAGCGCGACCGAGTCTCCCAATGAAGTGCGCTTTGAGGGGCCGGGTACGCACGGCGGCAGTACGGTGCAGGGCCATATCTCCGAGGCGTGGATCTCCGTGTTGACTGACCTCCCGATCAACACCGTCGAACCGCGGCATCTCAACAAGCATCTCAACTATTCGCTGTTGCAGGGCAACCTCGACCCCGTGGCGAAGACGCGCAGCCTCGCGACACCGCTTCAAATGGTGATTTCGAGTACCGGGACGTTGTACGTCGCGGCCTATGGCTCGGGCAAGATTGGTGTCTTCTCCGCCGCGGCGATTGAGAACAACACCTTCGACCCTGCAGTCGACAGCGCAAACTACATCTCTGTTGGAGGCGGACCTGCTGGCCTAGTGCTCGACGAAGCGCGAAACCGTCTCTACGTGTTGGAGCGGTTCGAAAACGAGATGGCTGTTGTTGATCTCTCGACCAACAACACCATGCAGGTCGTGCCTCTCAGTAACCCAGAGCCGGCGAGCGTTGTCGACGGCAGGCCCTTCCTCTACGACGCACAGTTGACCTCGGGCAATGGCGAAGCCTCGTGTTCGAGCTGTCACATCTTTGGCGACAACGACAACCTCGCCTGGGATCTCGGCAACCCCGACGACGTGGTGACGATCAACCTGCAGCCCGCACCCGCGGCACCTCCGGCACCGTTCTTGATCCCGACCGGCGTTGATGACTTTCATCCGATGAAGGGGCCAATGACCACGCAGACCCTGCGCGGCATGGCGACCCACGGCGCAATGCACTGGCGAGGTGATCGCGCGACGGGCATCAACGGCGTCGACAATTGCACCGAACTTACCGGCGCCGCGTGCGAAGAGGATCGAGCCTTCCGCAACTTCTCCGTCGCGTTCGAGGGGTTGATCGGCGACGACTCCGCCCTCAATGCAACCGACATGCAGATCTTCTCCGACTTTGCGCTTCAATTGATGGAGCCGCCGAACCCGATTCGCAATCTCGACAACTCATTCAACGCAAGCGCGGCGTTGGGTGAAACCGTTTTCAATACAGTCTTCGACGATGTCGACATCGACCCGGGGCCGGCGATCAACGACGTGTTCACCTGTGAGTTGTGCCATCGCCAGTCGCCAATCGACGGTTTCTTCGGCACCGATGGCGGGCAGAACCCCGAAGGCAGCACCCAGAACATGAAGGTGCCGCACCTTCGCAACATGTATACGAAGATCGGCATGTTCGGCATTTCATTCGGGATCGTGGGCTTTGACACCGGCGATCAGATCCGCGGCTTCGGCTTCGGTCACGATGGCTTCGTGCCGACTTTGCTCAACTTCAATATGGGTTTCGATACCCTGACCCAGGCCCAGCGAATTCAAATGGTTGACTTCATGCACGCGTTCGATTCGGATGTAGCTCCCATTGTTGGTCAACAAATTACCCTCGACGCAAGCAACGGGCTGGCTGTGAGTGATCGCATCGACTTGTTGATCGCACGCGCTTCGACGCCGTTCGACTCGCTTGTGCTCGGCACCGGGGTCAACGAATGCGACCTAGTGGTGAAGGGCAGCGTTGGCGCACAGCCGCGCGGTTGGGTGTACGACGGCGCGTTGTTTCAGGACGACGTCGGTGGCTCGATCAATGACGCGGGCTTGCGGGCGCTGGCGGTAAGTGAGGGGGCGCTCACCTATACCTGCGTGCCTCCTGGCTCGGGGACGCGCGTTGGGATCAATGCCGACCGTGACACGCATCTCGACGGCAATGACAACTGTGCAGGCATCGCGAACGACAGCCAAGCCGACAACGAGCTGGATGGCTTAGGCGATGAGTGCGACCAAGACGACGACAACGACGCAGCACTTGATATCTACGAGACCAACACGGGTACGTTTGTGTCGGCGACCGACACCGGTAGCAACCCGCTACTCGCAGACACCGATAGCGATGGCTTTGACGATGGTCTCGAAGTCGCACTCGGCTCAGATCCGAACGACGCGGGCTCCTTCCCGGGTGGTGTGCCTGCCCTCGGCCCGGCCTGGCAGCTTGCTCTCGTGATCGTGATGGTCGGCGGTGCAGTGGTGCTGATGACCCAGCGCCGGCGGGAGGGTGGCAGCCATGCGTAGTCAGGGTCGACAAGGCACTCGAGTTTGGATCGCGCTGGTTTGCGTTGTTGCGATCGGTGCTGGGATCGCTTTGTTGGGGCAGGACGCGGAAGAAGTGCAAACCATGGCGAAGACCCAATACGTTGCACCCAAACCAGCCCCTGCGGTCGAGCCCGAGATCGCCGCGCAAGTCGAATTTCTACCGGCGCCCTTCGAGCGCAGAAAGATCACTCCGCCAGTCGAAGGAGAGCCTCTGCCCTCAGAGACGGCTGCCTATTGTGACGAAGGCAACTGGGCAAAAATGGATCTTGTCGTATCAAAAACCGAGAGCGGCGAGTTCTCTGTCCGTGAGACCGCGTGGCACGATGCGTTGAGCGGTGGGCAAGTAGGGATCGCGAATTGGATGTCGCAGTGTTTTCAGAACGGCGACCCGGTGCAAATCGTGTCGGCCGATACCGGGGACTTGCTGGCGGTTTACGACGGCGCGACGGGTTTGCGCTCCTATCGCTAGGGCTATTGGCCGGTTGAACGAGCCGTGATTCCGCGCGCGGTTCGCGGCTCGATCGAGCGCTAGGCGAACGCTTTACGTAGCGCCGCAGCAGAGTCAATGATCACTGCCTTGCCGGCGTCGGACACGGGTGCGAGTTGGAAGAAGGCATGGGGCTGGCCAGCGTAGCGGTGACTCTCGACTTCGACTCCCGCCGCCTTGAGCGCCTCAGCATAGGCTTCGCCCTCATCGCGCAGGACATCGAACTCTCCGGTAATGACGAACGCGGGTGGAAGCCCCGCGAGACTCTCTGCCAGTAGGGGAGAGGCGAGTGGGTTGCTTCGATTGGCCTCGCCGCCGCCGGTGCCCGAAAAGTAGTGCGTCATGAAGTAGGTCATGGTCGCACG
>JBLHOB010000409.1:0-3727 GCA_047619425.1 Myxococcota bacterium | reverse complement strand
CGTCGCGCCTGGAGCTCGACACGACCCCGCCTTAAGAGCAGCCTTGTTCGGCGCGATGAGGCGGATCGAGGCGGATGAAGTGGATCGAGGACCAAAGTCCGAGGCCACCCTAGCGCTCGGCGAGACGCGCGAGGTAGTCCTCGACCTGCGCCGCTTCGGGCCACATCGCTCCCTCGACCCAGGAGAGGTTTCCGTCTTCGGCACGACCGTCGCACACCCAGTGCCCGTCGCATGCCGCAACGGCACCGCTCATGTAGGTGTAGGAAACTTCTCCAACAACCCATTCGTCGCCGCGTTTTAGACCATCGATTGCGACGGACTGCGAGCCCAGGGCAGCGGCGGTGCGAAAGGCGAGGCGCACGGCATCGAGGTCGATCGATTCCCGATCGTAATCGATGTTGCCACTGCCGCTTGCACGGAAGTCGCCTTCGCGGTTGTGGCGCCGAAAGCCAAAGGCGCGATTGCCGATTACGGTGATGCGGGTGTCGAACGCATTGCCGTCCAAGAACTCTTGAAAGAGCACGTAGCCGCGCTGAGGCTCGTGATCTGCCCGAAGCAGTGAGGGCACCTGACCGGTAGCCACCAACGCGGCGGCGGCGGCGGGGCGCTTGCTTGCGGCCAAACGATTTGCCTCGGGGTCGAGAGTGGTCCGCCACTGGGAGAACATCTGATCGACGAAGCTCGTGGCTTGCTCGACGTCTGCGAGGAGTTGGACGTTGCTTGAGCCCGCACCGGCAGAGAGCTTGACCACCACTGGGTAGTCGGCCTTACCGGCCCAACGCGCTGCTTCATCGCGGTCGAAGAAAACCCATGTCTTCGGGATCGGAACTTTCAAAGCTTCCAACAGATAGCTCTGCGCGATTTTGTCATCGTAGTGCCAGCAGGTCTTCTGATCGGGATAGACGCAAAGCCCGAGTTCATTTTCGAGCACGGGTAGCAGGCGTCGAGCGATTCGCGACATTCCACCAAAGTGTGCCCAACGCCACATGAAGCCCTGGCAGTCGCGAACCTGCTCGAGGATATCGGCCTTGTGGACGTTCACCCATTTCACTTCATGGCCCGCGGCTTCGAGCGCCTCGGCCCAACGCCCCGAAGAAGCATCCGAAAGCGCCGCGTCTCCGGGGCTCGTGTAGTCGTCTGGATGAATCGCGATCTTCATCTAGCTTGTGGTTTCCTGACTGGCCTCAACGAGTGCGTCAATTCGCTTTGGGTCTACGCGTTGCATCAAATGGCTGAAGGGCGCGACCGCACTCCCGGTGACCGGGGTTTGCGCACTTTGCCACGTGATCGGCTCGGCGTTCAACAACTCGGTTGCACGCGCGGCGAGGTCGGGTAGCACGGGTGCGAGGTAGACCGTGATCTGCCTGAACAAGTTGAGTGCCACGGTGCAGACTTCGAGTAACTCGTCGGTTTTGCTTTCGTCTTTGCGGAGCACCCAAGGCGCCTTGGCTTCGACATATTCGTTTGCCGTGTCGGCGAGCGCCATGATGGCGCGCAGCGCTTTGCCGGAGTCGCAGGCTTCGTAGGCTTCTGCGATTGCGGTGCCTTCTCGCGCGCCGGCCTCGAATAAACCGCCATCGTCGGGATAGGCGGGCAAGCTTTTGCCCTCGACGAAACGCGCTGTACGACTGGCGAGGTTGACCACTTTACCGACAAGGTCGGAGTTGACCTTGGCCGCGAACTCTTCGAAGTTCAAGTCGATGTCCTGCACCGCACTCGAGAGCTTGCTCGCCAAGAAGTAACGCAAGTAGTCCGGGGACAAGTGCTCAAGATACGTTTGCGCCAAGATGAACGTGCCCTTGCTCTTGCTCATCTTTTCACCGTTAACGGTGAGGAAGCCGTGGACATGGACCTTGTCTGGAAGCGAGTAGCCTGCGGTCTTGAGCATGGCGGGCCAAAAGAGAGTGTGGAAGTAGGCGATGTCCTTGCCGATGAAGTGGTGAATCTCGCAGTCGTCGTTCTTCCACCAGTCATCGAACTCTTGCCCGTTCGCGTCGCAGTAGTCCTTGGTTGCGCTCATGTAGCCTATGGGTGCGTCGACCCAGACGTAAAAGTAGTTGCCCGGAGCGTCGGGGATTTCAAAACCGAAGTAGGGGGCGGGGCGACTGATGTCCCAGTCTCGCAATGGCTCGGACAAAAAGCTGCCCTTGAGCCAGTTCGCGATTTCGGGTTGGACGTGGTCGCCGGTTTGTGTCCACTCGGTCAGGAAGTCTTGGAAGTGACTGAGCTCGACAAACAAGTGCTTGGCCGTCCGCATTTCAGGCACCGTGCCACTCAGGGTGCTCTTCGGATCCTTCAGTTCGTCTGGCGTGTAAGTGGCGCTGCACGAATCGCAGTTGTCGCCGTATTGATCCGGCGAGTCACAGCGAGGACATGTGCCGGTGACAAAACGATCTGCCAGAAACACGCCCGATTCGACGTCGAATAGCTGCGTGACATCGCGTTCGGCCACGTGACCGGCTGCGCGCAAGGAGGCCCAAATTTCGCCGACAAACGCTTCGTTCGACGGCGCGTGGGTGCTGCCGTAGTGATCGAACTTGACACCAAAAGCCGCGAGGTCTGCTTGGTGAGCCGTGCTCATCTCGGCGAGGATCGACTCGGGTTCTACGCCGGCTTCTCTCGCGCGGATCATGGTCGCGGTGCCATGCGTGTCGTCTGCGCAAAAATATCCGACCTCGTTGCCTTGCAGCCGCTGGTACTGCACCCAAATGTCGGCATACAGATATTCAACCATGTGCCCCAGGTGGAGGTGCCCGTTGACGTAGGGAAGTGCGGGAGTGGCGAGGATCTTGCGCTGGCTCATGACGGTGGGCGGACCTTTTGCTGTGGTGAACTTCGTTGAAGGATTTTTGAATGCGTTTTCGGATGCGTTCATGTACGCGTCGGTACAGGCAGGATACTCAAGCGCGAAGTGCTGGTGTCGTACTGGCGCAGCGGTCTGTAAACGAGGTGAGCTGGGAGGATGCCTTGTCGCGTGCCCTGCGCCAAGGTCCCGATGGGAAGCATCTCGATTCGCGCCCCATTCCCTGGCCCGGGCGGCTGGCCAATCGCGGCGACTTTAATCACACTCTCGGTTGCGCGCGAAGCGCCGGCGGCACCCCAAAATCACAAGCCGATTGAAACCACCTGGCCCTTGCCGGTCTGCTGTGGGATCGACTGGCCAACTCGAATCCAATCGAAGCCACGGAGACGCAAACATGACCGACCTCGCAGTCCATCTCGAATTCAATTCATCCCCCGATGCCGTCTGGAAAGAACTCGCCGACTTTGGCGCGGTCGGTACGTGGGGGCCGGGCATCGTCAGTTGCAAGGTCGAAGGCGATGGCATCGGCTCGATCCGCTACATCGAGATGGGTGGGGGCGTTGTGATGGAAGAGCGACTCGAATCCTTCGACGCCGCCGAGCAGACGCTTTCCTACGCGATCATCGGTGGCCCCATGCCCGTCGAGAACTATCTAGCGACGGTGAAGGTGACGGCTGCGGGTGACGGCTGCCGCGTCGATTGGGGCGCGAGCTTCGATGCGCCGGAGGGCGTGCCGGCAGATGGCATCGCGGCCGGAGTATCGGGTGCCTACACGGGCATGCTCGCGTCGTTGAAGACGCATCTCGGCGAGTCCTAGGCAAGCAGCCCACGCAATGGTTTGTGCCGCCACCGGGCGGCTTTGCATTTAACATTTCGCGCGAGTCGATGAAGGAGACGCTGTATGTCTGAGCACTACGATCTGTT
>JBLHOB010000408.1:0-3760 GCA_047619425.1 Myxococcota bacterium | reverse complement strand
CTCCGGTGCGCGGGTCAAGGCGACCGTTAGCCAGGACACGGCATCGCTGCCCGGCGGCGAAATCGCCCGGGATTTCTACTTGCCCTTCGGCTTGACGGTACCGCCGCAGTGGTACTCGCTGATGGCGCGCCGGCACATGCACGAATTCGGCACCACTGCCGAGCAACTCGGCTGCATCGCCGTCGCCATGCGCAAGCACGCACAACTGAACGAAAACGCAGTGATGCACGGCAAAGAGATGACGATCGAGGACTATATGGCGTCGCCGATGCTCGCCGACCCTTACCGCATCTTCGATTGCTGTATCGAGACGGACGGTGCCGCGGCGGTCGTCGTCACGACGGCTGAGCGCGCCAAAGACCTCGACAAGCAGCCCGTGTTCATCATGGGTGCCGCGGCCGGTCAGCCCTACCCCGCCGACGAAATCACCAACCGCAAAGACATGTTTAAGACCGGGCTCACGATTGCGGCGCCCGAAGCCTTTGCGAACGCCGGCGTCACACCGAGCGATGCAGACTTCGCCATGATCTACGACTGCTTCACCTTCGAAGTCTTGCAGCAGATCGAAGAAATCGGTTTTTGCAAGCGCGGAGAAGGCGGTGCCTTTGTCGAGGGCGGACGCATCGAACTCGGCGGCGATCTCCCGATCAACACCCACGGCGGCCTGCTCTCTGAAGCCCACGTTTTGGGCATGAACCACATCGTCGAGGCCACCCAGCAATTGCGCGGCAACGCGGGCAAGCGACAAGTCGAGAACGCCGAAATTGGTGTCGTCACGGGATGGGGCGACTTCGGCGACGGAAGCATCGCAATCCTTCGCAACTAAGCGCCGCACGGCGGCATTCGCGGTTCTCAAGCGATCTACACGCGAGCGACCAACACAACAGACGAACAAAGAGAAAACAACATGAGCCAGGCTAACTACACGCTTCCGCTGCCCGAACTCGAAGGGCTCCACAAAGAGTTCTACGACCACTGCAAGAACCACGCATTGCATTTCCAACGCTGCGACGGCTGCCAAACCTTTCGCCACGTACCACGCGAGATGTGCCCCGAATGCGGCTCGTGGGACTGGTCGTGGGTAGCATCGAGTGGCCGAGGCAAGGTCTTCACATGGACGGTCGTTGTGCGCCCCATGCACCCGGCCTTTGTCGATGCATGTCCCTATGCGCCCGTTGTCATCGAGATGGAAGAAGGCGTGCGCTTGCTCAGCGAAGTGTGCGACGTAGCGCCAGAGAATCTCGAAATCGACATGGATGTCGTCATTCACTACGACGACGTCACTGCCGAAGTCACCCTTCCAAAGTTCAAACGGGCCTAATTTCCGCGCATGCGCCGCGTAGCCTTGCAGAGAGGTCCCTGTTCTTCGCCGCTTCAATTACCCCAAACTCAAGACATTCGTTCGAGAGCCCTCAACCCAATAGGGAGTCAAATCGTGGCGTATCCGCCCACCGTTAAGTTTGAAAAGAAAGGCCACGTTGGCGTGGTCACCATCAACCGCCCGGAGCAGATGAACTCCCTCGACATGGCCATGCTGACCGGTATCGAAGATGCCATGATGGAAGTCCAGAACGACGATGACCTCTGGGTCGGCATTCTCACCGCGAGTGGCGACAAAGCTTTTTCCTCGGGACTCGACCTCAAGGTTGCGGCACCCCTGCTGACCAGTGGCGACCCAATGGGCTTCCCCGACATCACCAAGCGCCAGTTCTCGGACGTCTTCAAGCCGATCATCTGCGCGGTCAACGGCTTTTGTATTGCCGGCGGTTTGGAGATGCTGCTCGGCACCGACATCCGCATTGCGGCCGAACACGCGACCTTCGGCCTCGGCGAAGTCAAGATGGGCCTCGTCCCTCTCGGCGGCACCCACATCCGTATGCCACGTCAAATCGGCTGGGCGATGTCGATGGAGCTATTGCTCACGGGCAAGAACATCGACGCAAAACGCGCCTACGAAGTGGGCCTGATCAACGAGGTCGTGCCCTTCGACGAACTGCTTCCCACGGCGATGACGCTAGCCGAGAAGATGTGTCGCAACGGACCGCTCGCGATGCAGACAGCGAAGGAGATCGTAGTGCGCGCGATGGATCTCGAACCGGGGTTCGTGTTGGAGAAGTCGCTCGGACAGCGCGTGCTCAACAGCGCCGATGCCAAGGAAGGCCCGTTGGCCTTCACCGAAAAGCGACGTCCCACCTACACCGGGAAATAGCTCGCAGCGCGTGAGGCTCGGTCGTTTGCGACCGAGGCCTCGCGCTTGCGTGCCGCCGCCTATCACCGACTGCGCAGCCTAAGGCGTGCGAATCACCATCAGCCGAATCTCGGTCATGTCTTCGATCGCGAATCGCAGGCCTTCGCGGCCGAGTCCGGAGTCTTTCACACCACCGTAAGGCATGTGGTCGACGCGCCAGCTCGGTACATCGCCAATCACGACACCGCCCACGTGCAGGGTGTCCCAGGCCTTTTGGGCTTTGTAAAGATCTCGGGTAAAGATGCCCGCCTGCAGTCCGAAGTCGCTGTCGTTGACTTCGTCGAGTGCAGCATCGAAGTCGGAGAACTTGCGCAGTACGGCGACCGGACCAAAGGCCTCTTTGCACGAGAGATCGACGTCCATCGGCACATCTTCGAGCAAGGTCGCCTCCAGCATCACGCCCTCGCGATGGCCCCCGGTCAAGACCTTTGCGCCGCGTGCAACCGCTGCGTTGATCCAGCCGTGGAGTCGCTCGGCCTCTTTCTCAGAAATCATCGGCCCGATAAACGTGTCTTCGTTGCTGGGGTCGCCCATCACCAAGGCTGAGACCTTGCGGGTGAGCTTGTCGCGCAAGGCATCGTAGATCGACTCGTGGGCGATGATGCGTTGAACACTGATACAGCTCTGCCCGCTCTGGTAGTAGGCGCCAAAGGTGATGCGTTCGACCGCATCGTCGATGTCGGCATCGGCGTCGACGATCACCGCTGCATTGCCACCGAGCTCAAGCACGACTTTCTTCTTGCCGCATCGCGCCTTGAGATCCCACCCGACTTCGGGCGAACCCGTGAAGGACAAGAGCTTCAAGCGATCGTCCACGGTGAAGAGATCTGCACCATCGCGCCGCGCGGGTAAGATCGAAAACGCTCCTTTGGGAAGATCCGTCTCAGCCAGTACTTCGCCGATAATCAGCGCGCCGATTGGAGTCTTGCTCGCAGGCTTCATTACAAAAGGACATCCCGCGGCAATCGCGGGAGCAATTTTGTGTGCAGCCAAGTTGAGTGGGAAGTTGAAGGGACTAATCAACGACGCGGCACCTACGGGCACTCGCTTCCACATCCCGGTGTAATTGGCCGCACGGGCACTGATGTCCATCGGCATGACTTCGCCGTAGATCCGCGTGGCTTCTTCGGCACCGATGCGAAATGTGTCGATCAGGCGTGTCACTTCGCCCCGAGCGTCTTTGATGGGCTTGCCGGCTTCAATGCACAGCGCCTGCGCCAACTCTTCAAAGCGTTCCTGAAACCTCCGGGCACAGTGATTGAGTACGTCCTGGCGTGCATAGGCGGGGAAATTGCGCATCGCCACCTCGGCGCCCACGGCCAGTTCAATCGCTTTATCAATCGCCGCCGGATCGGCCAACGGCACGCGTGTCGCCACCTCGCCCGTGAACTTGTTCGTCACTTCGAGATCGGTGTTCGGAGTAAGTGGCTCGTTCCCCAGATAGTAGGGATAGCTTTCTGCCAGCATTTAGTGCTCCCGTTGTGCGTTTGGCGGCGTGATTGGAAATGAATC
>JBLHOB010000407.1:0-3760 GCA_047619425.1 Myxococcota bacterium | reverse complement strand
GCACGCGTAGGAGGCCGTGCCACAGGCGACCAACGTGATGCGGTTGAGGTCGTTTGCCCAGGCGGGGTCGAGGGCGATGCCGTCGAGATCGATGTCGAGTGATGCTTCGTCAATGCGCGTGCCGATGGTGTCGGTGATCGATCGAGGCTGCTCGAAAATCTCCTTCTGCATGAAGCGGTCGTAGCCACCCTTTTCTGCAGAGATGGGGTCCCACTGCACGGTCTTGAACTCGCGCGCACTCGGCTCGCCATTCGCAGTAAAAATTTCGATCCCGGTTTCGCGCAATACCGCGTACTCGCCATCGTCGATAAAGGCCATGTCGCGCGTGTAGGGCAGGATGGCCGGAATATCGCTGGCCAGGTAGGCGGCCTTTTCTCCGAGACCCAAGATCATGGGACTGCCACCGTTTTTCGCAGCGACGATCATGCTCGGGTCTTTTTCGCAAAGGGCAGCTAACGCGTAGGCCCCGGTCAAACGACTGCAGGCTTCGCGCACCGCGTCCAAAAGGCCCTTGCCGGCGTCGATGACTTGCTCGATGCAATGCGCGATCAACTCGGTGTCCGTGTCCGAGTCAATAGTGCGCCCGGCCGCTTCGAGCTCGGCGCGCAGCTCGCGATAGTTTTCGATGATTCCGTTGTGCACGATGACGATGGAACCCGCGCGATGGGGATGGGCGTTTCGCTCAGAAGGCTTGCCGTGGGTGGCCCAACGGGTATGACCAATGCCTACACGACCATCGATGGGTGCGATGCGGATCTCGCCTTCGAGGTTCTTCAACTTGCCCTCGGCGCGGCGCACGTCGATCCCGTCACCGTCGAAGATCGCAACTCCGGCTGAGTCGTAGCCTCGGTACTCAAGCCGTCGCAATCCGTCGATCAACACTTCGGATGCGTTTGCCTCCTGCCCGATGTACCCAACGATTCCACACATGTCTATTGCTCCTGCAGCGCGGCGATCTTGCGGCGCTTCAATTCATTGACTCACTCGGCTGCGCCTACACAATGGCGTCAACAACGGACCGACTACTTGGATTACTTCTTCTTCCGCTCGGCTCGTTTCGCCGCCCAGTCTTCGATGTTGTTTTGCTTCGCGCGCCCAACCCCCAGCGCGTCTTTCGGAATGTCCTTGCTGACGGTCGTGCCCGCTGCGACAAAGGCGTTCTCCCCCACCGTCACGGGAGAGAGCAGATTTGCGTTACAGCCGATAAATGCGTTGTCCTCAATCGTCGAGCGGTGCTTTGCAATGCCGTCGTAGTTGACCACGATAGTCCCGCAACCAAAGTTGACTCCCGCGCCAACCGTTGCATCGCCGATGTAGGTGAGGTGGGCACTCTTCGTCCCTTCCCCGAGTGTTGCGTTCTTGATCTCGACAAAGTTGCCGATTTTGACCCCCGCCATCAAATGACAGTTTGGCCGCAGGTGAGCCATGGGCCCAATCACTACGTCGTTGTCGAGGCGGCTGCTCTCGATCACGCACTGAGACTTCAGGTGGACACCTTCGCCCAGAGTCGTTTCTCCCTGAATGACGCACCCGGGCTCGATCAAGGTGTCCTTACCGATTTTGACATCAATATCGATATAGACTTGGGCCGGGTCGATAAACGTCACGCCATTGGCCATGTGCTCTGCGTTGATGCGGCGTCGCATGACATCGGTGGCTGCTGCCAAGTCGGCGCGCGTGTTGATGCCGAGGCACTGCTCGCCGTCTTCGAGCAAGAGCGCGTCTACCTTCAAACCTTTTTGCACCGCATAGCCAACCACATCGGTCAGGTAGAGCTCGCCTTGCTCGTTGTCGGCCTTGAGGCTCGCGATGCCATCGCGCACGAGGTCAGCGCTCAGCATATAGACGCCGGTATTGCGCTCTTGGATCTCAAGCTCTTTGGGTGTTGCGTCCTGGGCTTCTACGATGCGCTCGACGTTGCCCGCGGAGTCGCGAACGACTCGCCCTGGGATCGGCCCAACGGCAGTCAACATCAAAAGGTCAGCACGGGCCGCACGCTTGACTTCCTGCATGCGCAAAAATGTTTCGGTCGTGATCAAAGGCGTGTCGCCGTACAAAATCAACACATCGCCGACAAAGCCTTCGAGCAGGGGCAAGGCCTGCTTGACCGCGTGCCCTGTACCGTTTTGTTCGGCCTGCATCACAAACTCGACACGACCAGCAAAAGCTTCTTCGACTTGCTCGGCGTCGCGGCCGACGACCACCATCAAGCGCTTTGGCCCAAGAGCTTCGGCGCTCGCTACGACGTGACCCAACATCGTCCGGCCACACAATTCGTGCAGCACCTTGGCGCGACGCGACTTCATTCGCGTCCCCTGGCCAGCGGCGAGAATCACAACCGCGAGATCTTCTGTGTGTTGCTGGGTCAAAGCCTGTGCCTTCCGTTCCTACAATGGATGTGATCAAGAATCGACCGGATCAAACGACGTTGCCGGATAGGGAGTTTCCCGTTTTTTGGCCCGGAATTGCAGATGAAAATGCGCCCCCGGCCCAAACCCCATCGGCTTAAAAGATCCCAGAGTGTAGCCCCCCGGGGTGCAGGGGGTTCGAAATTGGTAATCCTCTCGCATGGGCGCCGATTTCGGTCACCGCCCAGACCTCGCGGAGTTCGCAGACATCTCCAATGGCGGCGAATGCGCATCGTCACCGGACCTCTGTGTGCTCGGGATTGGTTGCCGAGTTGAGGTGTTGGTCAAGGCTTACGGCCTACCTCGGAGGCGCAGCTCCGACCTCTGCATTTGGATCCACCGCCCAACATCGCGACAAAGACCATCGCGCTGCTCAGTGAATCGTCACACCGGCAACGAGGCTACCGATCGGCCGGTTGGCGGCAAAGCGATTCGCTCCTTTCCCGACCTTCGCCAATACAGAAGTCAGCCGGTGACCTAAGGTTTGGCTCGGCGAAACCACCCCGCGCGTGTGTTCGAGATTTTCGCGTCACCGCAATTTCAGACCGCGCAATCGAACAAGAAACTGAAAGGATCGACATGTCTCGTCTCGAAGGAAAAGTTGCAATCATCACCGGTGGAGCGCGCGGGCTCGGAGAAGCCACGGCGCGACGCTTTGTGGAACACGGAGCGAAGGTGGTGATCGGTGACGTTCTTGACGCCGAGGGAGAGGCACTTGCCGCCGAACTCGGCGATGCCGCCGTGTTCGTGCATCAAGACGTTGGCGAGCAGGCAGACTGGGACACCGCAATCGCGCGCGCCCAGGAGTTTGGCCCGCTCAATGTCTTGGTCAACAACGCGGCGATCGTCCACATGGCAGCGCTGACCGACACCACTGACGAAGACTACATGCGCGTCTTTCGCGTCAACCAACTCGGCCCTTTCTTGGGTACGCGCTCAGTCGTTGCGCCGATGAAGGCCGCCGGCATCGGCTCGATCATTAATGTGTCATCCATTGACGGACTGCATTCCGCTGCTGGCTTGTCGGCGTATTCGTCGACCAAGTGGGCGGTTCGCGGCCTGACGAAAAACGCCGCGATCGAACTCGGCCAATACGGCATTCGCGTCAACAGCGTTCACCCCGGCGGCATGTGGACCCAAATGGGTGGCAAGGGCGCAATCAGCGAAGAAGTGATGAACCAGAACGTGTACGCGAACTTCCCGATCCCCCGTGTGGGACAACCCGATGAGGTCGCTCAGGTGATCCTATTCCTCGCGACCGACGAAGGCAGCTACTGCACGGGGACTGAGTTTGTCGCCGACGGCGGCTGGATCACGGGCATGCGAAACCCGATGATGCCCTGCTCCTAGGC
>JBLHOB010000406.1:0-3768 GCA_047619425.1 Myxococcota bacterium | reverse complement strand
AAGAGCGCCGGCACTTACTTCGTTGACCGTCACGCGCTGGGTCGCGGTCGCGCGATTGCCTACGCCATCCGTCGCGTACCAGGTCACCGTCCTCGTGCCGACCGGGAAGGAGACTGGTGCGTTGTTCGTAACCGTAACGGTGCCACTCACGAGGTCGGTCGCACTCGCAAAGCCGAGGAATACGGCAGTAAGGGTGCCAGTCGCGTTCGCAATGAGGTTCGGCGGAGCCAACAACGTCGGCGCCTGGGTGTCTTCGATCGTGATCGTCTGGACAACAACAGCGCGATCGCCGCCGCCATCAACGATTGTCCACTCCACATTGGTTTCACCAACGGGGTAGCCAGCGGCGGGAGCGGTGTTGGACACCGTAAAGGGAGCAACGCCACCGCGAATCGTGGGCTCGGTCAAGGACACAACCGTGAGCGCTGCTGTTGCCTCACGCGTAATGCCCGAAGGCGAAACAACCTCAAAGTCTTCAACCTCGGGCTCTTCCTCCTCCATTTCTTGGATCATCGCTTCCCAGTTGACGATGGCGCCCAGCATTTCGAGGCCGGCGTCCATGCAGTTCGTCCAACAGTGGTGCCGATCTTGGGAAAGTCTTTGTACAAGCCGCGAGTTGCTCGGGTTGTCTAAATCTGCGAATTCACCGTTGTCTACGTACCACCAGGCCTCTTCGGCGTCAAAGTGGGCAAGGCTTGGGATTCCATCACGCGTACCATCGTGACAAGTTACGCATTCCTGGCGCAGCAGCGGGTGAAGCTCTTCTTCGAATGCGGCCGCTTCAAGAGCCTGCTGCGCCGTCGCGGGCTGCTTCACCGAATCGGCGATCGGGCTCTCGTCGTCGCCGTATTCGCCACAACCGAGCGCAAACACCATCAAGACCATCGCGATGCTCTTGGCGCAGAGCGCCTGAGGCTTCGTCGTGGTCGCGAGGTTAGTCGTCTGCGTTCCGCGGTAGGTCACGTTCGCCGAGATCCTTCTTCTGGTTCAGTTCGTTGGCGATCAAATGGAATCGCCGCAATGAACTCGATTAATGGATTCGGTGTACAGGCAAATCCCTTTTATGACGCCCGTCACAAAATAAGGAGAGGGTCTCGAATTCACCCCACCGCCAGCTGCGATTGTGCAGCGCGGCGGCAACTCGTACGCAATACGAGGCATTTTTCATGCGAAACGCGCCATTTTGCGAACGAGAAATTCTCGCAACGCGAAGCATCCGATTCAATCGGGCAAGAATTTTAGAAGTGGATGGTTCGCCAACGCTCTGCCAGCCATCGATTGACGGAGCGCCTTCGAGGAGCGCCGGTTGGTTGCAAATTGAACGGTGAGAAGGCGTCTTTGCGTCGAAGCTCATAACGAATGCGCCCATGCGTTCGACCGTCCCAGGGGATGCTTTTGCGAGACTGCCCGAGTCCAAGAGCGGGCTCGGGGCAGAGTCAAAGAGAAAATCACATGGAGGCACCCGCTATTGATCTGCAGCATGAGGCGTGAACCCACTCGAACCGCCGCGGCCTTTTCAGGCGAAGCCAGCACTCTTGACGAGGCCCCACGCGGGTGTCCCAACATCGATAGCGAGATCGAGCGCTTCACAGGCCCCGATCATTGTGGCATCGCGGCGGCGAGCAAAAAACGACGCGTCAATTGAGCGCGATGTCCGCTGTGGGGACCCGCCCAATGCCTGAAGTGGCGCGTGCGGGCACAGCAACAGACAATTGCGATGTCGCGAACGCCCGCCGCTAAGCTCGCTATGCTCTGCCGTCCGCCGCACGGCCCTCGGGCACTACATCTTTATGCGGCACCAACACACCTCGTAGGAGCACACGCGCATGGTTTCCGAAACGTTCAATCCCGACGCTTGGCAGGAGGTGCCGGGCTTCGACCTTGAAGACATCACCTATCACCGAGCCAAGGCTCACGGAACCGTTCGTATCGCCTTCAACCGGCCCGAGGTTCGCAACGCGTTTCGACCCAAGACGGTGGACGAGCTCTATCGCACCCTCGATCACGCACGCATGACAACCGATGTCGGCTGCGTTCTATTGACCGGCAACGGCCCCTCTCCAAAGGACGGAGGCTGGGCGTTTTGCAGCGGCGGCGACCAACGCATCCGCGGTCGCGATGGCTATCGCTACGCCGACGGCGAGAACGCAGAGTCAATCGACCCGGCACGCACAGGCCGCCTGCACATCCTCGAAGTGCAACGCTTGATCCGCTTCATGCCCAAGATCGTGATCGCGGTCGTACCCGGCTTCGCGGTTGGCGGTGGGCATAGTCTCCACGCCATTTGCGATCTAACCATCGCGAGCGCCGAGCATGCAGTCTTCAAACAAACCGATACCGACGTTGCGAGTTTCGACGGTGGCTACGGTTCGGCCTATCTCGCCAAGCAGATCGGTCAAAAGTTTGCTCGCGAGATATTTTTTCTCGGCCGCGGCTACAGCGCCGAGCAAGCTCACAACATGGGCATGGTCAATGAAGTCGTGCCCCATGCAGAGCTTGAAGCAACTGCGCTTGAGTGGGCCGCCGAGATCAACACCAAGAGCCCGACGGCTCAGCGCATGGCAAAATTTTCCATGAACCTGGTGGACGACGGACTTGTTGGCCAACAAATCTTTGCCGGCGAAGCAACTCGACTTGCTTACATGACCGATGAAGCTGAAGAGGGACGCGACGCTTTCCTCGAAAAGCGCGATCCCGACTTTTCGAAATTCCCCTGGCATTTCTAGTAGGCAGAGTCATTCGACGTTACCGAGCCGCGGGTATGGACGAAATCCTTAACGATCGTGAAGGAACTTCTTCTCGATCACAAGGTTCTTCCACGTAAGGATGCTCTTGCCGGGAGGCCACGGCACGCCGTCGCGTCCAGCGGCGACTCGCACATTCTTCCAAAACTCTGGCGGAATCTTCGCGGCCATGGTCTCGGGTGAATTGTCTTCGATGCCAAAGCGCTCGTAGTACTTCGCGTCGACAAAGAACGCGTTGGGACCGGTCCCGTAGTAGACGAGTTCGTACCCCTTCTTCTTCGCGAGGTTGTAGAGCGACTGCAAGCTCGCACCGTTGTAGTGGGTGCCATCCCAGTAGTTCATGGGATGAAAGTCGACCACCATTAGTTGCGGCGGCGGAAACTGACCATTCGCCTCGATGATGACGAGCTTTGGGCGGAAGTCATGGATGGCCCGCCATACGTAGTAGTCGTTGCTATCGATGTCGATCACGAGCACGTCGAGGTCTTTGGGCACTCCGGCGTCTTCGAAGAGAATCTCAATGTTGCCCGGCCAAACCCAACCTTGCTGCGTAGTGACGTTGGGATAGTCGGCGTAGTTCTTGGCCAGTGCTTTTGCACGGCCTGGGTCGCCCTCGATTTGGAAGCTGCTCCACCCGTAATTCACGACAAGGTTGCGCATGTTGCTGTTCGTGATGCCGTCGTGAGCACCAAACTCAACTGCGTACTTTGGGCCGGGCTCGATGATTTCGAAGATCTTCTGGATGATCCCGTCCTCGCCAAACTGCGAAAACACGCTGCCCGCTGCAGCTCCCAGATCGACCGGTGTGGCGTTCGTTTGCTCTTGGGCCGACGCGGGTTGAGTGGTGAGAGCTGCGAACGCTGCGATTACTAGGACGAAGCGAGAAGGAATATGGAGCGATGCGTGTTTGGCCATGGGCCGAGTGTAGGTCGTTACGACCGTGACAAAAAGCACAGCTTGCACGTCGGTATGGCCTCAGCTTGCCCTGCCTCGGTTGGCCGCCCATCGTGTTGCCGCCGACTAC
>JBLHOB010000405.1:0-3770 GCA_047619425.1 Myxococcota bacterium | reverse complement strand
CCAAAGCACTTCTACGCCGAAACTCCGGTGGTGGTGCTTGTGCATGACATTTCGCGCGACGCGGAACACCAGGCGAAGGCGTTTGCTTCGGCTTGTGAGCGATATGGCGCGATCTTGCTCGCTCCGCATTTCGCCGCAGATCGCTATCTCAATTTCCAGCGACTTGGACGCAGCCGAAAAGAAACAGATCATGGCAAGCACGCGGACGACGCTCTCAAGGCGATTCTAAAGTCTTTCGCTTTAACCTCCGGCGCAACGGTCGACAAGATTCATCTCGTTGGTTTTGGTGCGGGTGGACGTTTTGCGATTCGCTACTCGCTAGCAAACCCCGACTCCGTTGCCGGGGTGGTGGCCGCATGTGCGGACAGTTTTACGTTTCCAGATCCCGAGGTTCGTTTTCCGCAGGGAATCGGGCCGGGTCGCAAGCGCGATGATTTGCGCTTCGACCCCGAAGCATTTCTATCGGTGCCGATGACTGTGTTCGAGACACTTCCGACCGAGGGGCATGAGAGAGGGCCGCGCCTTGAGTCGGTAGGGGACGAGTCGGACGCAGGGCGCAGGTCAGCTGTCAAATGGTTGGCCGCAATGCAGGAGTCGGCAGTACAACACGAAATGCCGAGCCTCGTGTCGCACGTCCAAGTTGGTCACATGCAAAGCAGCTTCGATGCATTGGTTGCCGAAGGCGATCTGCCCGCTCGGAGCCTTGAGGCGTTGCTCGGTCCGGTGCCCGGCGAGCGAGCCCGATACGCCGACAATCATGCGTCGGGGTCGGGCGAGAATGGTCTGATCGTAGTTTCTGATTCGCGTGAGGATTTTTTTGAGCCAGAGCCTTCTCGACCGGTAACGACTCTCGACCGCCTTCGCCGCGTCGCAGTACCTGCCTTACTTGCCGTCGCTGCAATTGCATTGCTGACGCCTATTTTCTTGTGGATGCAGTACCGCGGAAGTCACGTGGTCTCGAGAGACGCTGTCGTTCGCAGTCATATTGCCGACGTTGGAACGCGTCTCGATGGTGTCGTAAAGAGCGTCGAGGTCGATACAGGTGATCGGGTTGCTGCGGGTCAAGTGGTTGCACGTCTTGAAGCGAGTCACTACGAAGCCAAGGTCCGACAGGCACGATCTGAATTAGAGAAAACAACGCGCGAACTCGAAGTTGAACGTATGGCGATCGAGAACGAAAGAGAGCGCCTCGACGGAACCCTGCGAGAAGTATCAGCCGGCGTGTCCGCGGCCGAGGCCGAGACTCTTGTGTCCGAGAGCAGGGTCGAAGAGGCACTGCGGCGTCTTGAACTCCAGCAGTCTTTGGCATCTCAGGGCTTGGTTGCTCAGGAACGCGTTCGTATGGCGGAGACTGAGCTGCGAACGGCGCGTGCGATGTCAGCCGCTTCAAGCGCGCAGCAACGAGCGGCCGGTGTAGGCGAAGAACTGGCGCGCGTCGCGAGTGATGGGATTGCGGTTCGCGAACGACGGATCAGCGTGATTGAGTCGGATATTGATGGCTACCGAGCAGAGCTCGCGCTTGCCGAAGCCAACCTCGAAGGCACGATCATTCGCGCGCCAGACGATGGCGCAGTGGTTCGGCGAATCGTTGAGCCCGGTGGCTCGGCGGGAGTAGGTCAGCCGATTATCTCATTGTGGGTGGGCGAAGAGATTTGGGTTGAGGCATGGCTCGACGAAGATGACCTTTCGCATGTGGCTGTTGGAAGTGAGGCGACGGTGACATTAACGTCGTACCCGGATCGCGAATTTACGGGAGTCATCGAGTCGCTCGGAGTGTCAACTGATGTTGAGTTGCCCGATTCTGAAGTTCCGCAGCCGCGACACGAACGCATGCGCGACGCGCCAGTGATTAGTGTTCGCATTAAGCTCGACGAGCCGGAGCAGGACTTGTTCCCGGGACTTTCCGCAATCGTCGCAATCCGCAAGCAGGCAGACTGACGTGCGCGGCCCAGATGTCTCGCAACAGCTTGCGCGTCTAGGCAAAATGTTGCGCGAAATCGATTGGGTTGAATTTCGCCGAACGGCCAAAGCGCGGTGGGAACGCTTTGCCGACTACATGGACGCCACCCCCGAAGCCCCGGCTGATGCAGTGTGGCCCGCGAGTCTTCTGCGCCCGAAGGGCAATCTGAATCGCACTGAGCTTTGGCTCTTATTGGCAGTCGCGTTTTTCCCACTTCTTATGATCGTGGTGCGTATCTCGGCCTGGCCCGGAGTCTTGGGCCCCGGCATGAGCGGCAGCCTGATCCCATCAATTGGTCAAGATCTTAACGAGTTGTTGTCCCTGCACAGTGTTCCGGTTGGGGACCGCAACCGCGTGCTCTACATGTTGTTCTTGCCGACTGGCGCCATGTTGATTGCATTCACACGTTTGACATTTGGTGTCCGGGTGATCGGCTTTCGAGCCATCTTGATCTCGGTGGGCTTTCAAGAGAGCGGCATCGTTCCGAGCCTGATCTTGATTCTAGTCACCGTCGTGATTGTGATAAGTGTGAGGCCAACGCTCGTGCGTTTTCGTCTTCCTTATTACGGGCGCGTCTCGGTGATTATGTGCCTCGCGTGTGTCGTGCTGCTGTGCGCGGTTTTGCTCGCGCCGTGGGTGCGATCGGAAATCCTCTGGGGCGTTGCCTTCTTTCCCGTAATCGTGCTCGGGCTTCTCGCAGAGGGGATCGCGAGAACCTTGGACAAAGACAGCGGTCTTACCGCGGCGTGGCGAACCGGCATGACGATCGGAGTCGCACTGCTACTTGCCGGAGTGAGCCACATTTACATTCTTCGCGAAATCGCGCTCGAATTTCCGGAGCTCGTATTCACCCAGATCGTCGCGATCATTCTTATCTCTGAATACCTCGACCTTCGGCTCTTTCAAGACTGGGATGCACGACTCAGCGGGATCGCACTGCCACGCCTTTTTTCGAAGACGGATAGCCTGCGTGTTGCGGTCATACGCAATCATCGAAAGAGCGGTGTGATCGGTCGCATGGGTGCGGTGAACCGGGGAGGCTATCACCGCCGCAGTGTTCGCCAGATTGTGGCTGCGCTGCGCGAACGCGGTCATACGGTGAAAGTCTTTGAGGGCGATATTCGAATGTTGTCCGGACTGCGTGAATTCATTCCACCCCATCCCACCTCCGGGCAACCGGGTGGCGTGGTGTTTAATCTGGCGCATGGGCTTCAAGGCGAGGCGGCCGCAGCACACGTCCCTGCGATGTTGGAGATGTCGGGTTTGCTCTATACCGGCATGGGTTCTCTGGGAGCAACCCTCGCCACCGACCGCATTGCTTTTACGGCGATACTCAGAGAAGCAGGTTTGTCGGTTCCTGAGTGTCATCGGATCGCATCAAATGGAAGCACGACGGTCGAGCCCAAGTTTCCAGTTGTGGTCAAGCCGCGTTTTGCCTCGCGCTACAAAATGCGTGTCGCGAAAAACCGCAGACAGTTTGAGCGAGCCGTGCAGCGAATTGAACAGCGCGATCAACAAGAGGCGGTATTCGAGACCTACATCGACGGTCGCGAGTTCGAGGCCGTCCTCGTGGGCAATGCTTCGATCGGTTGCCTTGCGCTTGTCGAGGTGTTGCCAGGCGAGGAGGGTCGCGTTTGTCCCGCCGCTCTTGATGCAGCCACCGAAAATGCATTGAAGCAAACCGCATTCGAGGCATTTCGCGCGTGTTCGGGGCGCGACTACGGCTTGGTAAATCTACGCCTGTCGAATCAGACGGGTGTGGTGCACGTCCTCGAAGTCACGAACACCGCCACGCTCGAACCAGGGGGCG
>JBLHOB010000404.1:0-3782 GCA_047619425.1 Myxococcota bacterium | reverse complement strand
GAGCTATTGGGTGCGGGAGAAAGAAGTGCTCGACCTCGAGAAGGCCGTGAGCTTGTTGACCTCGCGTTCTGCAGATGTCTTCGGTATCCGCGATCGCGGCAGGCTCGTGCCGGGGCTCGCGGGAGATCTCGCGATCTTTAATCCAAACGAAGTCGGCTGCTCGCCTCTGAAACGGGTGAACGATTTGCCCGGTGGCGGCGATCGCTTGATCTCGGACGCAGAAGGCATACGAGCCGTGGTCGTGAACGGCGTCGTGGTTCGGGAAGAGGGCGCAGACGCGATCGATCCCGATGCGTCGATGCCCGGACAAGTATTGCGAAAAGGGGTTGGGGCGTAGGGGAGAGTGGCGTACAGGTGCTAGCCGGTAACGACGAGATCGGCTCTTTCATTGGCGGGTGAAAACCGGCCCTTGGCATCGCGTGCCACTTGGCAAACAGCGGTGTCGGGGTCGCGGGTCAAGAAGAGCCACTCGTCGGCCTTCATCACGCGTTCGAGCGTTGCCGAATTTTCATCGATCAGAAGTTCGGGGAAGCGGTCGTAGCCCATCGTTCTGCCGCTGTCTTCACGCATCACTATGGCGCGGCACACGAGTGAAATCGTGTGGGCGTCGTCGGGCGGGACCATCGCGACCACACGGCACGCGGGCAATTGCCAAACATCGCGCCGCCGTCGAGTCGTTGATGATTTCCATTGATCGAATGCAACTGCATTGCGGGCGTCCTCGTCCCGACGAACTCAGGGATCGGGTTCTTGGTAAGTGTCGCTTGAACTGCGACTGACGTTCGAACTAAGCCTTGATGATGTACTCGCTTGTCGGATGCGACTCAATCTTGGCTAGGTCGAGAAATGCGCTGACACTATCCATCATCCTGCCCAGGTTCTCTTTGTACTTTTCTTCAGACCCTTCGGCCTTGTACCAGAGCATTGGGTCGGTGACGGCGGGGGTCGGGAACCCTTCTTCGACGATGCCCGCCCATGGAGGGGCGTCGTCGGTGAGTGCGCGTACTACGACATTGCGCACGTAGAGATAGGTGCATTGGGTTTCGCTTGCGACCTTGCGCTGCACCGTAAACCAATGCTCGAGAAAGGCTTCGTAGCTCATGCCCGGCTTCGGCGTGATGGACGTGAGCAGTGTTGTGCCCGGCGTGCGCTCGCCGACCTTTGCCGTGTGGGTCGTGTTTCGGATCGGGACCGACTCGACCATCAGGTAGCCCGCCTTGCGCTCGGTGACGCGGTCGATGGCTTCTTCGATCGCGGCGACATCGTCGGACATGTCTACCCAGGCGGAGATCATGCCGCAGTGGGGATCGTCGACTTGCGTGATGCGCGCCTTCTCAAGGGCCTCGGTGGTTTCGTCCGGGCAGACGACGCTCAGTTTGTGCGCGCCGTTCGCGAGGATCTGCTCGGCCGTTGGGCCTACGAGCTCGTCGCGAAAGTCGCTGTTCGAGGCGCCGGTCGGTTTCCAGATCACGTAAGAGATCTTTTCCATTATTAGCTCCTTAGGTCGAAGTCGTGATGATCTACTTTAACGATTGGCTGCAATGGATATCGGGGGCCCGAATTCAGTCCCGGGACTTCGCACTTTCGTAGAAGTGGGTGAGTGAGCGGTGGATTTGGCTCGCCCGCTCTCCGCGCCAGCCCTGAATTGCGGTGAGCACGAAGTAGACCTGTTCGCGCATCACACCGGGCTTGCGCTCCTTGATGGCCTCAAGGGCATGGCTTGCGACGTTGCGCACCGGACCGCTCTGGCACTCGTTGGTGATCGCGACAAAGCATTCGACGACCCCCATTTCACGGGAGTAGTCCTTGGCTGGGGTCGGTGCAGTTGGAGTGTCGGTTGGTTCGCTCATCGGGGGCTTTGCTTCTCTAAAAGGCGTTCGGGGACGCGTGCAGGATTGCGGTGCAAGGCTATCACGCTTCGTCGGTTGAGCGAACCGCCGCAAGGATCTCGTTGTCGAGCCAGAGTTGCAGCAGCGACGCGAATCGTTCGCTGGTGCGCTCGGCGCTGGCGTCGGGTTTGAGCAATAGCTCTGCGAGGTACTCCAGGCTGATGTCACGGGTAGAGAGCACCTGTAGGCAGCGCTCTTCGTCCTCTTGGCAGCGGCGGTGGAAAACCGCAAAACCCTTACGCCACACCACCACGGCATTCTTGCGCCCGGCAGCGGGGGCATCCGCGTTGGTTGAGAGCGACGGGTCGCGAAATAGCTCGAGCGCTCTTTCGCCGACGTGGATGAGCCGAGCCGCCGGGACCAGGCGAATCGCGAAGTCAGGGTCCGACGAGCTTGCTTCTAGGAAACCATCGCGCCCAAGAGGCGGTGCATCGGCTGCATCAAAGAGCTCGAACCGCGTGCGTTCGAGCAGTGCCAAGTCAGCCAGGGCTGGATACTGCTGGTGAAGTGGATGCTCGGCGGTGAATTGCGGGAGGGCTGCGCCGGCTGTGTTGAGCGAGTAGTGAGAAGGAGGATGCGCGAGCAGATAGTCGGTGATGAGGTTGTTGAAGTTTGCGGGTCCGATGTGTGCGAGGGTGGCCTCGTGGTCCTGGGCAATGCAGTCGTGGAGCCGGTAGAAGTACATGCTCGCGTAGATGTCGAGTCGCTCGTCTGCACGCAACTTTGCGTTGGGCTTAATTGCGAAAGACAGGTCTTCGCTTGCGAGTTTGCCTTCGGCTACGAGGTCGCGAACTCCTTGCGCGACGCCTCGTGGTGCGCGGATCAACTCGCTGAGTAGCGCTTGCAACTCGGCGAGGGATTGCGATGGCGAATTCCTGGACTGTGTCATCGCGCAAGGCTCCGCGCGTTCAGCGCGTGATCACGCTCGATCCGCGCCTTGTCGCTCTCGGCCTCAAGGGTCTCCCAGGATGGGATGTCTTCGTCCCACTCGACGAGGCTCGTTACGGCGCCGAAGCGCTCGACGGCCCTGCGATACAGCGCCCACACTTCATCGCAGACGGGTCGACTGTGCGTGTCGAGAAGATGGGTGCCTTGATCGCTATGTCCGGCGAGATGGATTTGCCACACGCGCTCGGGCGCAATGGCGTCGATGTACTCGGCGGCGTCGAAGCCGTGGTTCACGGCACTTACGTAGATGTTGTTGACGTCGAGCAAGATGCCGCAGTCGGCCTGCTCGCTGAGTTGTGCGAGGAACTCCCATTCGCTCATCGTCGAGCCGGCGAAGGTGAGGTACGTCGAAACGTTTTCGAGGGCAATTTGTCTGCCGAGTCGATCTTGCACCTCGCGCACCCGGGCGGCCGTATGCTCGAGAGCTTCCTCGGTGTAGGGGAGGGGGAGCAAGTCGTGGGCGTTGTGTCCGCCGACGCCCGTCCAGCACAAGTGGTCCGACACCCAAGCGGGCTCGACGCGCTCGGCAAGTCCGGCGAGATCTTTTAGGTAGTCGGCATTGAGCGGGTCGCTGCTGCCGATGCTTAGGCTCACCCCGTGGAGCACGATCGGGTAGTCGCGTCGGATGGCTTCGAGCACGTGAAGCGGCCGTCCACCTTCGACCATAAAGTTTTCAGAGATGACTTCAAACCAGTCGACCGACGTAGGGCCGGCGAGCACGCGATCAAAATGCTCGCGGCGCAGTCCCACTCCGTGGCCCAGGTCTCGTACGGTCAACCTCGAACTCCTTGTTTCGCGAACCGGGTTGTTGGTTGGCCCACCAGAGCATTGCCCAACCGTTGCGCCCCATCAAACGTCAAACCGTACCAAGAACAAAGCGGCCCGCGACACGAATGCCGGGGGCCGCTCGGATGTGCAGATGCGATCAGCTCCGACTCAGTTTGG
>JBLHOB010000403.1:0-3787 GCA_047619425.1 Myxococcota bacterium | reverse complement strand
AACCGTGCTGAACGACACTCACGGGCAAACCGCTTTGAGCGAGCGCAGCTGCGCAAAACTCCCAAGATCCAAAATGTGCCGTGACTACGAGAGCACCCTCGTGGCCGCTTTGCTCGGCAGCGAGAACGAGATTCTCGCGTCCTTCGATTTCGACCTGATCAAAAATCGTCGCGTTGTTGCGAGCGTACATGCGGCAAAGTTCGGCGAAGCTCCTGCCGAGATTCGCGTAGCTATCGACGAGTAGCTGTCGTCGGGCGGCATCACTCTTATCGGGAAAAGCGATTTTCAGGTTAATCGCGGCGTCGGTAACTCGGGCCCCACCTAGCTGCGCGTAGAATGCGCTGACTCGCGCACAGGCCTCGCGAGCAAAGTCGGCGGGCAGTCTACCGATCCAACCGAGTGTCGTGCGGAGCAGTGCTGCGATCACACGGTCAAAGCGTTCACGCAAAAGATCGCCCCCGACAGGTTCCGTGTTCAACGCGTTCGCGTAATTCTGATGCCCGCCCATTCGAGCACTCCGGCGATCGGCTTCGACTTTCTCACGGTTAATTTCACGTGATCGATCGCAAAGTTCTCAAACAGTGCACTCACAATGCGTTCGCCCAGTGCTTCGACGAGCTTATGCTCGCGGCCCCCGGCAACCTTGGCGATGACTTCATAGATCTCGCCGTAGTCGATCGTATGAGAGAGATCGTCCGAACTGCCCGAACGAGTGAGGTCGAAACCCAATTCAATGTCGAGCCGTACGGGCCGGCGCATCTGTCGCTCGGCGGCCGTAACACCGAGCGAAGCCGGTACGTCGATGGCTTCGAGCAAGATCACGTCGCCGTTTTGGTTTGCTGTCTTCTCACTCATATCGCTGCGACCTTGAACGTGCGTGCGTGCACGCGTTGGAGATGAATAGAATGCTAGCTGAGCATCACCTTCAACTCTTCGATCAATGTCCGTCTCATTGCGTCGGGTTCGATAATTTTCTCAAGCGAGCCAACCTCTCGCGCCCGCTCGACGCTGTGCACCTGATCAAACTCCGCAGCGATCTCCGCCTGCTTCTCAAGTGTCACCTCGGCGATCGCTTCGTCTAGCGCCTCGCGCGCCGCCTGAGTGCCGCGTGCGCGCAAAGCTTGTTCGCACCTCACCACGCGCTCGTCGGCAAGCGTTCGCACCCGAACGTCTCGTGCGAACACCACCTTGGCAGCCGGGCCGCCACCAATTACCGATGCGTAGCTGCCCGACAGTGAGAAGGCTCTCAAATTTTCGTTGAGCTCTTGGGAAAAGACCACGTAGGCGCCGCCGTGATAGCGCGAGACAACCTGGAACAAGAACGGACCCTTGAAATTAACGACCGCGGTTGCGATCTCAGCACCGTACTCAAGCTGAAGTTTGCGCAGCGACTCCGGTGAGCCGTCAAAGCCCGACAGGTTCGCGAGCATCACAACCGGGCGCCTGCCGCTGGCTGCGTTGATCGCTCGCGCGACCTTCTTCGAAGACAGCGGAAAGAGCGTGCCGCCGGTCCAGGACTCGGGCCCATCAAACGGGCGATAGCCATCGCGCGGAATGTTGTGACTCTCAATGCCAATCATGGTGACCGGCAAGCCGCCAAGGTGCGCATCCCAGACAATTGATGTCTCGGCGCCAACCATTTGTCGCCAGCGCTCAAGGTGACCACCATCTTGGTCAATCACCGATGCCATGACGGCGCGCATGTCGAACGGACGTTTGCGACCTGGGTTGGTTTCGTTGTTGAAGATCTCACCGACCGTCGTGAAGTCAAAGCCCTCTTCCGGGGTCAGCTCAAAGTCACAAACTGAACGCTCACACGCGTCTTCACTTTCGAAGGCGCGCGGCTGTTTTTCTCCCGGCGCGATATAAGTAAAGCGGTAGTACTCGAACAACGTCTGGTATGCCTCGGCAAGGTTGCGGGCGTAGTACTGCGCCTGGCCGTTCGGACCCATGATGCGTTCGAAGCCGCCAATCGCCTCTTCATCTTCTGCCGCAACACCGCCTGAAGCTTCAAGAGCTGCGCGGCCGGTCAATACCATCGAGGCCCGGGGTGTCATGATGAGAGCACCACGGGTGTTCATCAGCATCGTTGCGAGCGCATCGAAGTAACTCTGCGCTCCAACGTTCGTGCCCTGAACAATCAGATTGATCTCACCACCCGCTTGGGTGAAGAGCACGATTCTTCGCACCACGCGTGCCGTCGCATCGAGATTCTCAGTACCGCTATCCATCGCGATTTTGGCACCACTTGAGACCGGCACCCATTCGAGCGGCACCGACAGTTCTTGTGCAAGATCGAGAGCCGCCACGATGCGGTCGCATTCTCCGATCGAAAGTGCCCCCATGCCACGGGTTGGATCGGACAACACGAGCACTCGCCGCATGCCGCCCGGTAACTTCACTGTCGGCGTTGAAATCACACCCATCACGACTGCAGACTCATTGAGCCCCGGGTCGCGAGTTACGGGCACCGCTTTGGGTACCGACGAATTGGGCTTGAGGTCGTATTCTTGGAAAGTGCCCCGAGGTAAACTCGGCAACGAGTTGTTGCGACCATTGTTGCGAGGCACGCCGTCCGTCACTTCGTCGGCAAGCGCCGGGTCGTCGGACGTCAGCATACTGATGATTTCGTACGGGTAGATTCGTCGACGACGACGAGCACCGACCACTTTACGTTCATAGTCGCCGGAAGGCCGCAGCGGTTCGTCGTGAGGCTCGCGCCACGAAATCTCCATCTGCGGGCCGGTGTCGGTGATGACGATCTCGATCGGGCGAGCGGGCTCTTCGGGCTTGTCGCCGTCAAGCAGGCTCAATTGCACCGTCACTTTCTCGAGGCCGAGGTGGCGGGTCGCCGGCGCAAGTCGCCCAGCCAGGCGTGCAGCGGTGTCTCGGTCGAGAGAAATCGCCGGCGCCACGAAGATCGCGATACGGTTCCACTGAAGTCTGCGATGAGGGTCTCGTGTTTGCAGCACAGTCCGCAAGCTACGGGCAGCGCGATGGAAGACGCGAACAAATGCGGGAATGCGCCCTTCAACGTCGGGCGTCACACCCGGGCTCCGGTCGCGTGCGTCCGCGAGGACAAAGACGCGCTCGTCGCCGTCTTCTTCGCGGCTACGACCGAGAAAAGTGTAGATCCCCTCTTCACTCTGCAGCCGGTCGAGTTCGAAGTTGCACAAACGATTTAAGTTGATCCGGTCGGCAGTCTCTGGATGCAGGTCGAGATAGCTCTCATTCAGGCAGCGCGACCCGTCTTCTGCCGGCTCGAAGGTCTTATAAATGTCGTGACCTTCTTCGGTAATCATGCCCAAGGTCATGCGACAGACCAGCGGATTTCCGGCGGCAAATGCTGCAATACGCGCGGTGAGATCGTCGACTTCGTCTTCTTCGTTGAGCGAAACAAGAAGCTCGATGGAATAAGGCATCGGTCGCTTGCCCTTTCCAACGGTTCGCTTTGTAACGGTGTGCAGCGCCTTGGCGACGGCAACGGGGTCTTCACCGTCGCCGACTGTTGCCGCGGCCACGAGCCCTACGTCGGGATACTCAAAACAAAGAATGCGAAATCCGTCCGCCTTAATGAAGCTGCGATTCGACGGTACCGAGGGGGAGTAAACTCGCTGCACGTGGGCCGCGAGTGCGATCTCTCGCAGGCTCGGGTCGGTCGCTGTGATCCAGTTTCCCACCTTGTCGAAAACGCGTTTGGCTGCAGCCGAGACTTCCAGCATCACGCCCGTCGACGGCGCAACCGGGCTGCTCTGGCTCTTTCGCAGCCAAGCTTCGAGATCCTTCG
>JBLHOB010000402.1:0-3788 GCA_047619425.1 Myxococcota bacterium | reverse complement strand
TCGGCTCACGCCGGCCTGCTCTCCGACATGATCAAGAACTTCATTCGGATCGGTTACGAGGACTACCCGGGCTTTAAGCACGGTGACATCTTCGAGAACAACGACCCCCACTACGGTGGTATTCACTCACCCGACTTCGATATGTGCATGCCGCTGTTCCACGAGGGCAAGCTCATCGCTTGGGCTTCGTGCGTCAGCCACGTTGCAGATGCGGGCAGTGTGACGCCGGGTTCGATCGGATTTCTCAACCCCGACTGCTACTCCGATGGTATCGCGATCTCGATGGAACGCGTGGGAGAGCACGATCGTTTCTACCCCTGGTACGACATGCGCATCAAGTCGCGTACCCGCACCCCGGACTTCGTCCTCGGCGACGCCCGTGGCCGCCTGGCTGGCTGCATCACGATGCGCGAGCGCTTGACCGAAGTCATCGAGAAGTACGGTCTCGACTTCGTCCTCGACGCAAGCAAAGAGTATGTAGAGGACAGTCGCCGCTACGCCGTTGCCCGCGTGAAGACCCAGACGGTGCCCGGCCGAATTCGCAAGTCGCAGTTCAAGGACTTGGCGATGAAGGGCAAGCGGGTCCTGCTCGCAAAGCAGGACATCGACTGCATGTTCAACTTGCCGATGGAGCTCACGATCAACAGCGACGCTAGTGTCGGACTCTCGCTGCAAGGCGCGAGTGGCACGGTGCCATTCGGCGAGAACATCAGCCCCACCGCACTCAAGAGTGGCTTGATGATGGGCTATTCGCACATCGTCGGCTTCGACATGTTCAACAGTGGTCCCATCGCAGCATGGGACGTCGAGATGCCGCCCGATGGTTCCTGGGCCAACCCCTACCCGCTCGACTTCCAAGCGGCTTCGGGTGTTGCATGGGCGCCGGCCGTAACTTGGGTAAGTAGCCTCTACGAAGTATTCGGCCGCTTGTTCCAGATGCGTGGTTTCGTCGAAGAGATGGCCGCAGGCGCAGGTACGATCATGACCGCCGAGTTCTCGGGCGTAAACCAGACGGGTATGTACCTCACGGGTCTAACGCTTGAGCAGGCGAGTCAGGGTTCACCGGCACGCGGTTACTCCGACGGCGAAAACAGCGCATGGTGCATCTACACACCGGAAGCTGACTTCGGCAACGCCGAGATCACCGAGCTCTACTACCCGATCATGTTCCTCGGGCGCAACGTTGCGCCCAACTCGGGTGGCTTCGGCAAGTTCCGCGGCGGCCTCGGCCATACAGCCGTGTGGATGGTCTACAACACGCCGGGCCTTGAGTATCAGTGCGGTGACGCAGGTATGCGCTCAAAGACCGTGGCCAACCACGGCATGTACGGCGCCTACCCGGTTGTTCCCGACCGCCCGGCCTACGCCCATGACACCAACATGAAGGCATTGATCGATGCCCAGAAGCCGTTGATCCACGAGCGCGGCGCACCGGAGAACCCGGCCATCTCCTCGAAGATCGAAGCGCGCGTGATGGAAGACAACGCCATCGCACCTTTCGTGGCGCCTGAGCAGTTGCAGGACTACGACGTCATCGTGCATCCGATCGCCGGCGCTCAAGCCATGGGGGATCCGATCGAACGAGACCCCGCGGCAGTTGCAAAGGATCTCGAAGAGAGCTGGACCACGGATCGCGTTGCAACGGATATCCACGGTGTCGTGACCAACAAGCCAAACGGCAACGTAGTCGTCGACGTCGCAGCAACCGAAGCCAAGCGCCAGGAGATCCGCGACACGCGCAAGGCACAAGCCCTTCCCTTCAAGGAATGGTGGACGGCCGAGCGCAAGAGGATCGAAGCGCAGGAGAACATGGACCCGGCAGTGCTGCGTATGTGGGCCAGCTCCATGACGCTCTCTCCGGGATACGCCGAGGAGCTGCGACAGTTCTGGCACCTTCCCGAGGACTTCGTCTTCCAGACCCAGGATTGATTCAGCATTGGTTGGCACGCGCTGTGCGCGAGTCCAACAGGAGAAATGACCATGCCCCAATTCGATACAGCAGACATTGAGAAATTGATCGACGGCGTGCTGCCCTGGCCCGCAACCCAGGAAATGCTGGCCGGCGCAAAGGATACGAACCGCTTTGATCAGTACGTTGAGATCATGCAGTCCCGTGTCTCATTCAGTGAGCAGATCTTGCTGCCCCTGACACCGAACCTGTTCATCGTTGCCGAAGCAGGCAGCCGTGTGGTGAAGTGCAGATGTGGCCACTCGTTTGGTGAGTACCGCACCAACTGGAAGATCAACTCGCTGATTCGCGTGCGAGACGACGAAGCCTCGCTTGCCGAAATCTACGTCGGTCGCGAGATGCCGGATCCGAAATGGATCCAGATCCGCGAATACATTTGCGGTGGCTGCGGCTCCCAGCTCGAAGTGGAAGCCGTACCGCGGGGCTGCCCGCCGGACTTTGACTTCTTGCCCGACCTCGACACCTTCTACTCCGAATGGCTCGGTCGTCCTCTGCCGGACACCGCCGAGTTCAAAGACACGACCCTTGAGACGATGGCGGACTGGTAGTCGCGATCTCGTCTGATCCAACTCGCGCGCATGCAACTCGCCCCCACAGAGCGAGTCGCGGCGCGCGAACTTTTTCGTGCTCAAACTGAACACAAAGGTTGATCACAGCACGGGCCTACCTCCCAACTTGGAGTCCCCATGAGCAGCGCACTCGACGGTGTGATTGTCGTCGACTTGTCGACCGAATTCTTCACAGGCGTTGCCGCCGCACTGCTCGCCGACTTTGGCGCGCAGGTGATCCGGGTTGAAAACACCGGCGTCGAACCGCAGCCCGCGAACCGCGACGGCATGCATCCCAAAGAAGCTTGGGATTCCCACGCAGAGCTCGCGCACCGCAACAAGCAAAGCGTTGCGCTCGACCTCGAAGTGCCCGCCGGCATGGCCGTACTTGAGAAGCTCCTTTCAAAAGCCGACCTCTTCATCACCGACACCGCCTTCAAGACTCTCGACGCAAAAGGCCTCGACTACGAGTCGTTGTGCAAGCTGCGCAGCGACATCATTCTTGCGCGCGGCTCGGGCTTTGGGCCCAACGGCCCGGACAGCGACCTGCCCGCACTCGATGAGTTGGCGGCAGCGCGCGTCGGCTTGATGTCGACGCTGGGCGAACCCGGCCAGCCTCCCGTTTACAGCGGCACAGGGCAGATGCACACCGCCGTAATGCTCGCCTTCGGCGCCCTTCTCGCACTGGTGCACCGCGAAGAAACTGGCGAAGGCCAGGTCGTCGACGCCTCGCTCTTTGCAGGCAACATGTACGCTGCCAGCCTCGACCTGCAGGCCTACCTCGCCGTCAAAGCCGATCGCATCCTCGAACCCGTTTCCCGCCTCGACATGGGCAACCCGATGAGCGGCCCCTCCTACCCTTGCTCCGATGGTCGCTGGGTCACTCTCGCCATGCCGGACACCGACCGGTGGTGGCCGATTTTCTCGCAGATCACAGAGCTTGCGATCGACGACCCGCGCTTCGACACCCATGCGAACCGATGCGAGGTTAATCGCCTCGAGATGATGCAAGTGCTCGATGGGATCTTCTCAAAGCAACCGGGTTCCCATTGGGAGAAGCTCTTTGCCGAGCACAAAGTCTCGGCAGACCTAATTGAGACGTACGCCTTCCCCGCCGCCTGCGACCAGGCACGCGTTAACCGCTACGTCCTCGACCTAGAGCATCCGACCTACGGCAAGACCCAAAGCCTTGGCTTCCCGATCTACTTGAGTGAAGGCACCGCGCGCCTGCGCTCGATGGCACCGTGCTCCGGTCAACACAATGACGAAAT
>JBLHOB010000401.1:0-3793 GCA_047619425.1 Myxococcota bacterium | reverse complement strand
CGTCTACGAGATCGGTGGCCAGGTCTATTCGCACGTGATCAACCCCGGGACAGGCGAGCCGGTCCGCGGGTTGGTCGAGGCCGTCGTAATCGCAGAGTCGGCGATGCTTGCGGACGCTTGGAGCACGGCTCTTGTCGTTCGGAAACAGATCCCCGAAGCGGATGCCCCCGGCGTTCCCAAAGGCTTCGAAGCGCTATTGATCGAAGCGGATGGCAAGAAGTCTCAGACTCCGGGCTGGTAGCTCGCGGTCATCGAGGCTTCTGGGCTGGCTCCGGGTGATTCTCGTGTCAGAGTTCCATCGAAACGCAAGTCGAATCAGTTCACCGTCATCCGACTCGTCGATCGCTTGCTCGCCCACTCGACGTTGGTATTTCGAAAATGCTCCGGGCGTTCGTTAAGCACACGCGTCTCGAGCCAGAGTCGCTTGAGGTGGCGAACGCTGCCTGCAGTCTTGCTGTCTTGGTAGGCGGTTCTTCCGTGCATGACGTGGTAGTTGTTGATGAACTGCATGTCGCCGGGCTCGAGCGCCATGGCGACGTGGTACTGCGGGTCGTCGGCGAGTTCGACCATTCGGGTCAACCCACGCTTTGCATTTTCGGTGAGACGCGGCGCATCGTCGTGCCGCTGCGACGCCAGGGTGTAGGGTGGAATGCAGCGCACGAAGAGTCGGTTTTCGCACTCGGTAAAGATCGGCACGGTGTACCAGCCTTTGCCTCCCTTAGGCTGCTCGCCTCGAAAGTCGAAGGGTTGAGGCAGGTAGAGTTCGGCGGCGATTTCCGGTGATTCGGCTACCAAGCGATTGTGGATTGCAACCGAGTTGGCGACGGTGGACAGGCCGCCATCGATTCCGTTCTGTAAGCACATCAACCCGACGAGGTCGGAGCCATCGGTATGAAAGGGAAGGGCGACTCCGCCAATCTCGTTGCCCCGGGCTTCGGGATCGTTGGTCGCGCGCCCCTGGTCCGTCACGTCCCCGAGCATGTGGCCGTGTTTGTTCTGAGCCCACGGCGTACCCAGATGCATGCCAATGCCCCAATAGAGCATTTCCATTTCGTTCTGGTCATAGCGGGCGCGATCGACTCCGCGGATTCGTACGAAGCCGCGGCCATTGATCAGCTCTTCTTCCATGCCAGCGAGTCGAGTGGCGAGCCCCTCGAGCGGGAAGTCTTTGCGCTCGATGTCGAGCACGTCACGCGAAACCGAAAGTGCGTGGCGCAGGGCGGTGTCGAGTTCGTCGGTCTCGCTCTTCGTGAGTGTCTCGGTCCAGAGGCTCTCGTCCGCAACATCGTCGGAGGTCCACTCGCATCGGATCTCTAGGGGCTGAGGGCTGGTCATTGTCATTTCTCCTTGAAGGGGTCGACGCTGAAAAGTCGACTGCGCGCAAAGCTGTGAAAAACTCGGGTTAGGCGTTGGGTGCGACGGTCGCGCCGCGAACGAGTCGGCCGGGCAATGCTCCCGTCGCTTTGCCGTCCTCGTAGGTGATCTCTCCTGAGACGATCGTATAGCGATATCCATCGGCGCCTTGCATCAAACGCCCTCCGCCCGCTGGCAGGTCTCGCACCAGTTTCGGCTCGTGGAGTGTTAGTGCTGCGTAGTCGAACGCGATCAGGTCTGCCTTGTAGCCGGGGGCAATTAAGCCGCGATCACACAGCCCAACGGAGCGCGCGGTGTCGTGCGTGTGCCATTTGACAACAGTTTCGAGCGGCACCTTCTCGCCGCGCTCCCGATCTCGACTCCAGTGCGTGACCATGTGCGTTGTGAAGCTCGCATCGCAGATTGAACCGAGATGAGCACCGCCATCGCCGAGGCCCAACACCGTGTACTCGTCTTTCATCATCTCAAGTGAGGGCTCGAGTGAGCCTTCGGCGTAGTTCATAAACGGGTAATAGAGGAAGTTGCGGCCGCCGTTTTCTAGTAGGCGGTCGTACGTGAAAGCCGCTGCGTTGACGCCCGCGCGCTCGGCCTGTGCACCGAGGCTTTGGCTTGGCTCTTGCTCGTAGTTCGGCGGGTTCCCCAGGACGAAGGTCTTGTCGAATCGCGATAGCGCCTTCGCTGCGGGGGATACGCGCCCCTCTGCGATGTCGTCGATAATTGCCTGACGTAGCTCCGGCTGCTGCAGTTTTGCGATCTTCTCATCGAAAGGCAGGTTCCGCACGGCTTGATAAGCGAGGGTGCCGATGAACGGGTTGAGGGTCGTTTCGAAGCTCAACATCAGCCCAACAGGCCGTCCGGCCACTTGTGCAAAGAGAGGGAGGCCCGCTTCGTTGGCCGAGTGGATCCATTCGAGCAGCCCTCGCCAATGGTCTGGGCTTGCATCAGCCTGAGCGAGCGATATCGAAAGAGGACGCCCGGAAGTACGCGCAAGATTTTCAAGCAAGGCGAGTTCGGCTTCGCGGTCTTTGAAGTCGCTGACGAACTGCATCACACCGCGATCGGTATCGGCCAAGGCACCCGCGATGCCGAGCAGCTCGTCTTCCGCGGCAGTGAGTGACGGGGTCGGTTTGCCGTCGCTCGTGCGGTGGTTGAGAGTTCTCGAAGACGAGAAGCCAATGGCTCCTGCGAGCAGTGCTTCGCGAGTGAGCTCTGCCATTTGGGCGATCTCGTCGGGCGTCGCCGCTTCGAGATTGGCTCCACGCTCGCCCATGACATAGACGCGCAATGGACCGTGAGGCAACTGCACGGCGAGGTCGATGTCGTGGGGTTTCGCTTCAATGGCGTCGAGAAATTCGGGGAACGACTCCCAGTTCCACGCCAAGCCTTCCGTTAGCACTACGCCGGGGATGTCTTCGACGCCCTCCATCAATCGAACCAACATGTCGTGGTCCTCGGCGCGACAGGGCGCGAAGCCCACGCCGCAGTTGCCGGTGACGACAGTAGTGACTCCATGCCAACTCGATGGCGCGAGGCGCTCGTCCCATGTCGCTTGACCATCGTAGTGGGTGTGGACATCGACGAAGCCCGGAGCGACGACCAAGCCCGTGGCGTCGATCTCACTTGCGCCTTTGCCGGAGACGTTGCCGACGCGAGCGATGCGTCCGTCGCGGATGGCGACATCTACTTGCTGTGATGCCCCGCCGGTTCCATCGATCACCGTGCCACCACGGATCACGAGGTCCCATTGTTCGTCTTGGCTTGGCTCAGGGGATTGCTTGGTTTCGGGCATTCGAAGGGGCCTCCTGGCTATTGAGATCGATAAACTTACTTGCTAACCATCACGCATGCAACCAGAAGTAATTGAAAACATTGAAGTTGTTAAAACTAAAACCCTTGATGGGCCCCGTTTGAGCCAGGCGCAACGGACGGCCCGCACCCGGCGACGCCTGCTTTTAGCAACCCTCGAACTGGTGGCTGAGCGAGGCTACGACCGAACGAGTTTGGCGGCCATCGGCGAACTCGCGGGCTACAGCCGCGGTGTCGTCAACCACTGCTTCGGATCGAAGGCGCAGCTGCTCGCCGAACTCGTCGCCTTTATGTTCGACCGCTGGGACCACAGCAAGCTGCGTCCCGCCCTAGAGGACCGGGTCGGAATTGAAGCGTTGGTTGCAACCGTCAACGCGGTTCGGCGCCAAGCCCTGGAGAACCCGGTCGAGTTGCGCGCCTTTTATGCGCTTCTTTTCGAGGGGCTGGGCCCTATACCGGAACTCAAGCCTCGCTTGGTCGAGTTCCATCGCCGGCTTCGAGTCGAGGCCGCCCGCTCAATTGCGAGGGGGATCGAAGCGGGGAGCATTCGCGGTGACGTCGACGCCGAGGCGCAAGCCGGCCTCTTTGTCGGTGCGTTCCGCGGCGCGATGTA
>JBLHOB010000400.1:0-3793 GCA_047619425.1 Myxococcota bacterium | reverse complement strand
TGTCCGTGTACGGTGAACGCACCGTCGGCTTGCTTTTCAACCATGCCTACGACCGCGAATAAGACGTCGATGGAGGCGGCCTTCTCATCCTGAGCAACGATGCGCACGACTTGCCCAACGTTCAACACGTCAATGCCTGCCGTAGCGCCACCAAGCGTTACAGCGACATCTGCGTCGTAAGTAATGCGACGGCCGTTGATGCAGATACTGCCAAAGCCAGTGACGGTGCCGAGTAGCCCCGAGCCGCCGATGCCGTCTTCATCTCCGTCGCCATAGCCGGAGCCACCGATCCCGTCTTCGTCGCCATCGGTATAACCCGATCCACCAATCCCATCGGAGGACTCGCTCGCGACTACAGTCTTTGGTGCGTGTCCCGAGCCACCGATGCCATCATCCGCACCCTCGATGGCGATCCAAACCTCAGCTTGCTGCGGCGCTACGGGGCAAGCTGCGAAGGACGGAGACGCAAAGCAAAAGGCAAGCAGTGCGGCCAGCGTGGCAGCGCCTCGTGAGTGCCGGAGTGTCATTTCTCTCCGCCTACTCATTTTGCTCGTCACCGTCGTCGCGCGACGGGCCGTCTTCTTCTGGGCCCGCGGCTTCTTCATAGAAGTACACGCCGAAGTTTACGCGCCTGCGTTCGCCCCCCTCGGCGGCGGAGTTCTTGATCTCAAGGGCGCGGTCGTTCATGCGAATCAAGGCGTCTTGCCCCGCTTCGCGAGCGAGGGCTGCGAGTTCGGGGACCGCGCCTTCGGGTAGCGAGCCGTAGTAGGTGCTGCGCTCGAGGAAAGGCGCGTTGTCCGAGTCGAGGTTGGTGAACGCTGCAGACATGTGGTCGCGAACGTTGCGACCGACGTAATAGGCCTTTTCGTCGTAGCCTTTGGCGGGCACAAAACCGGCGCTTCGCAGCGCAACGTGATCGTCTTCGCCGAGCGTCGCGACACCGAGCCGCACCCACTCATCGAGAATCGAGCGCGGGTGGATGTCGACGCTCACCGAGCGAACCAACGACTGGAACGTACTAACCGCGCTGTCCTTCGACTCGCGGGGGAGGGCCTTGGGCTGGCCGGCCTGGTCAAGCCAAGGTGGCTGCGAAATCCAACGTGCGATGATTTGCGCGCCCAGCGTTACTGAACTCGGAGGTTCGCTGTCCATCGCGTCGACTTCGCGAATGCGTTTGGCTTCGCGGCGATGAATGCCGGTGAGCACACTCAGCCGGCTCAAGGTGACCTTCTTCTCGCCGAGTTGAAAGTCCGTCTCGGCGACGTCGATGTAGATTGACTTCAGCAGGTTGGAGAGGAACGGATGCTGAATTTGTTGCTTGATCATGAGCTTTACAAGCGGCCGCAGCATCGTCCGCAGCGCGACCACAAGGGCGCGCGGTGGCTCGACACTGGGCGGTATTTCGTTTGCACTCATGCGTTGTTCGTTGTCCGTCTTCGTATGACGCTTGGTTGCGTCGGGGCTTGATTGCAGAGGAGACGTTGGCTCGTGCTGGCAGTGTTACTCGAGTCGGTAGGTAAACGTGAGGCCGACACCGTAGTCGGGGCTGCCGTCTGATAAACCCGCGAGAGCATAGGGCCCAATACTCCAGCGATTTTCGGTCCTGAAGCTCGCAAATGCCACAATGTCATTCGTGTCTTCAACATTATCGATGCTTGCCTCGAACCAATCGTGGGCCACGCCGGCACTGATGCGTTCGGTGACGCTGAAGCTTGTACCAATGGAGGTGTACAACCGATCTTTGAGTCGATGGCCCGAATAAAAGGTGCCCCCTATGCGCGCAAAGGGAGTGAAACGGCCGTAT
Organism: Myxococcota bacterium; assembly: GCA_047619425.1. GTDB lineage: Bacteria > Myxococcota_A > UBA9160 > UBA9160 > UBA4427 > DUBZ01. The sequence continues at coordinate 1,989 of JBLHOB010000400.1, read as the reverse complement.
CGCTTGAAGGCATCCATTTGCATCGAAAAGCCCCATTCGCCGCTGCCGAGAGAGTCGTTGGATTCGGTCGGCATCGTCAGCTTTACGGACGCCTCAAGCCATGGTGCAAGTTCGTGGATCGGCGAGATGAAGTAGCCGAGCTTCCACGACATCTGGCCGAAGCCTTCGTAGCTGTTGGTGTCGTAGCCGTCGGCGTTGTTGTCGCTGTCGAGAGCAATTGACGTTGGCCCACTGATGGCGACGAAGGGCAGGGTGGCCCTAATGCGAAACGAAGTGAAGTTGGCTTCTACGCTGAGCGGTACGAAGAGGATCTTGGTCGGGTCTTCAATTCCGTAGTCGCCCCGACTGTAATCGATGCCCATCGAATATTTGAGATGGAAGTCACTCTGTGACTCTGCGTGCGATGCGCCAGCAACCATGATCGACAGCATTGCGAACGTCGCAACGAGCCGTGCTGCGGTGAGCGGGTGCGTCATGGCTGGGGCTCCATACGTGCAGCATACGCTTTGTTACTTGGCGATTGCGAAGTGCGGATCATGCCAACAAACGATGGCGATGGCGCGCGCATTGGCGCGCCATCGCCGTCTAATGATCGTCTTCCCATCAGCAATACTTAGAGGGTCTCTATGGCTTCGGGATGCTCAGGGCGCTCGGGACGGTCTCCGCGATCCGGGCGATCCGGGCGATCCGGACGATCTCCCCGCTCGGGTCGTTCGGGGCGGTCCCCTGCGTCCGGGCGCTCGGGCCTTTCGGGACGGGCGGGGCGATCACCGCGCTCGGGGCGCGGCGGTCGGTCGGGCAACTCGAAGTCGTCGGGTAGGTCGAGTGTCTCTCGCACAAAGTCTTTGCGGGAGTCACGGAGCAGCATGCGTTGATCGTCGGTCAACTCGCCGCGGCGCGGCACTTCGGCCCCATCTTCGAGGCCGAGGGTTTCGCGAATCTGGTCGGTACGCGCATCGCGCAGCAGTGCTCGCTGTTCGTCGGTTAGATCGCGGCGCGCAGGCAGCTCGTCCCCTTCACTCAAGCCCAGGGTTTCGCGAATGTCGGCTTCGCGTACGCCGCGCAGGGCGTCGTGTTGCTCTTCGGTGAGCGCCGGAACGCGCTCGATGTCGACGCCTTCGTCTTGTGCGTACGCCGCGCTCGAAGCGAGGGCGCTGGTGAGTCCGACAAGGAGGAATTGCTTCCAGCTCGCTCGGTTGCCGTTGTTGGTCTGAGTCATTGTTGCTCTCCTGTTCTTGAGGTCGGCTTGATGTCGGGCCCCGGGCTCGGTGCCTGGGGCAGATGGTTCAAACTGGTTTGGCAGCTTGAAAGGCCGGGTTTTCAGTATGACTTTCCATAGATGGGATATCGTCCCATTCGCATTAAACTAAATGGGAATTTATCCCACGTCAACTAAAAGGTTGGATTTGGCCCGAGAAAATGGGAATGCGCCCCTTGGCCAATGGGCAAAGGGGTCGCGATCTAATGGAAAATAAAGGGATTTATTTGTTTCTTTGCGGACGGGATCGCGAGCCGCGAACTTGCTCGCGAGCGGGCGGCGCTAATAGCGACCACGACGAGCCACCAGCAAGCGACCAATCGATGAGCCCGCCGGAACATGCTCTTCGGAGCGCGCCGCCAAGGTTGCATCGGCGGCGCATCGCTTGGCGCGTACTAAGCGCTGAACTAGAAGGAGTAGATCAACTCGGCAAGAAAGAGCTTCTGGTGATTTGCACCGTTGCTCGCGGCGTAGGGTGTGCCCGCTTTCTTGTACTTGCCGTCGATGCCCCAGTCAAAGCGCGCTTCGCCTCGGGCTGTGAAGTTGTCGGTGATCAAGTAGTCGAATGTGGTGGTGAGGGAGTACTCGTCCTCTGACTTGTCGTTACTCGGGTCGACGATCACGACTTCGAAGCGTCCGGCCACGCCCATGACTTCGCTAAGGGCATAGCGTCCGGCAACGGCAACGCCGTAGGTGCTGGTATTCGGCGCGCCACTCGGGTGGCTCCACAC
>JBLHOB010000399.1:0-3819 GCA_047619425.1 Myxococcota bacterium | reverse complement strand
TGTCCGATGCTCGAGCCGTGATTGCACTTCACGTCGTCGGCATAGATTTCGAGTTGGGGTTTGGTGTCGACTTCCGCACCGCGGTTGAGCAGGAGGTTGCGGTTCTGCTGTGTAGCCGACGTGTGCTGTGCGTCGGGCCTGACGACGACTCGGCCACGGAAGACGCCGCGTGCGCTGTCACCGAGAATGCCTTTGTAAAGCTCGTGGCTCTCGCAATTGGGCACTGCGTGGTCGACGAGGGTGTGGTTGTCGACCAGTTGCTGCTCCGCACCGAGGTAGAGCCCGTTGAGATTGCAACTCGCTCCTTCGTCTGCCAACACAACCTCGAGCTCGTTGCGCAAGATCGCGCCGCCTAGGTTGAGGGTGCAGAGAGAGAACTGGCTATCGCGGTGTTGGCGGACGGCCTGGCGTGCGATGTGATACGACGCGTCCGACTCTCGTTGCACCAGCACCATGTCTAGGGATGCGCCGGCTTCGACGACGACTTCGCTCACGGCGGTTGTTAGCGAAGTGTGCCCGGCTACTGACACATGCTCTTGTATGATCAAACCGCGGCTGCCTTCTTCGGCTTGGATCAAGACGCGGGGAAACGATGCGCCGAGTCTGTCGTCGCCGGATGAAATGAAGATCAGGTGTGCGGGGGAGGGCAGGTCGGTATTTTCACAAAGGGTGAGGACCGCACCATCGTTGGCAAATGCCGTATTGAGCGCCGTAAATCCATCGTCTTTTGAGTCGAGCAGAGTTGCGTACGTCGCAAGCGCGCCGTCTCGCTCCGATGCTTCAGTATTCGCACTGGCTGCGAGCGACGTGAATTTGAGCGCGTGGCTTTCCGACATGCGCGAGACGTTGGCCTGAAAGCGGCCGTCTACAAAAACGAAGCGCGGGCCCCCGAAGTCTGGGAGGTCCAATGCCTCGATCTCGCGGACTACGTCAGTCGCGGTGTCGGACGAGTTCAGTTCGAACGTTGCCTTGGCGATCGGCGCAACGTTTGTGTAGCGCCACTCCTCGAGTTTTCGCGAGGGGAAGCCAAGCTCGGCAAACTGCTGAAAGGCGGTGTCTTGAATGCTGCCGAGCCAGCTGCTCGCACGATCGTCGCCACCCCGGGTAAACGCAGCCCGGTAGTGTTCGAGAGATTCGTTGTTTTCTTGTTTGCTCACGGGGCCGCGTTGCCTCCCGCCTGGTCGATCCAGCCATAGCCTTTCTCTTCGAGCTCAAGGGCCAGCTCTTTGCCGCCGGATCGCACGATCTTGCCGTCGGCAAGGACGTGAATGAAGTCGGGCACAATGTAGTCGAGGAGGCGCTGGTAGTGGGTGATGACCAGAAACGAGCGGCCTTCACTTCGCATCGAGTTGACGCCTTGGGAAACAAGTCGCATCGCATCGATATCGAGGCCGGAGTCGGTCTCATCGAGGATGCAGAGCTTGGGTTCCAGCAAGAGCATCTGCAGAACTTCGTTGCGTTTCTTTTCACCGCCGGAGAAGCCTTCGTTGATCGAGCGGCCCATCAGGTCCGGTGGCATCTCGACAAGCGCCATCTTCTCCTTGGACAAGCTCAAGAAGTCCATTGCATCGAGTTCTTGCTCACCGCGGTGGGTGCGGATTGCGTTGACCGATGCCTTGAGGAAGTAGTTGTTCTTTACGCCGGGGATCTCCACCGGGTATTGGAACGCGACGAAGATGCCTTCGCGTGCGCGGATCTCCGGATCCATTTCCTCAAGCGCCTTGCCTTCAAAGAGAATGTCGCCTTGGGTCTTGGTGTAGCCAGGGCGTCCGGCAATGATGTTGGTCAACGTGCTCTTGCCCGAGCCATTCGGGCCCATGATCGCGTGGACTTCGCCGGGACCGATGTTGAGGTTGATGCCCTTGAGGATCGGGGTATCACCGGCATTTACGTGAAGGTCTTTGATTTCAAGCATTTCGAGTTCTCATTTTTCTTGCGGCTACAAGGAGCCGAGTTCAATCGATTGACGCGTTCGTCTGGAAGGCGCCGCGCTGTAAAGAGAGCGCTCCGTAAAAAGAGGGCGCTGTATTAAGAAGAGCGCTTAGCCAACACTTCCTTCGAGGCTAATGCCGAGTAGCGCCTGGGCTTCGACAGCAAACTCCATCGGGAGCTCCTGCAGTACTTCGCGACAAAAGCCGTGGACGATCATCGAGATCGCGTCTTCTTCGGAAAGCCCGCGTTGGCGGCAATAGAAGAGCTGTTCGTCGCTGATCTTTGACGTCGTGGCTTCGTGCTCGACGGTTGCCGTGTCGTTTTTGACTTCGAGGTAGGGGAAGGTGTGCGCACCACATTTGTCCCCGAGTAGCAGCGAGTCACACTGGGAGTAGTTGCGCGCGCCTTCCGCTTTCGGCCCGACTTTGACCAGGCCTCGATAGCTCTGCGCACCGCGGCCCGCGGAAATGCCCTTCGAGATAATCGTGCTGCGGGTGTTCTTGCCGATGTGGATCATCTTGGTGCCCGTGTCGGCCTGCTGGAGATTGTTGGTCATCGCGACGGAGTAGAACTCGCCAATCGACTCATCGCCGATCAGTAGGCAGCTCGGATACTTCCAGGTGATTGCACTCCCGGTCTCGACCTGGGTCCAGGAAATTTTCGAACGTCGCCCACGGCATGCGCCGCGCTTGGTGACGAAGTTGTAGATGCCGCCTTTGCCGTCCTTGTCGCCGGGGTACCAGTTCTGAACCGTCGAGTACTTGATCTCGGCGTTCTCGAGGGCCACGAGTTCGACCACTGCAGCATGCAGCTGGTTTTCGTCGCGCTGGGGTGCCGTGCAACCTTCGAGATAACTCACGTAGGCGTCGTCTTCGGCGATGATTAGCGTGCGTTCAAACTGCCCGGTGTTGGCGGCATTGATTCGAAAGTAGGTAGAAAGTTCCATCGGACAGCGAACGCCCTTTGGGATGTATGCGAACGAGCCGTCGGTGAACACCGCCGAGTTGAGGCAGGCGAAGAAGTTGTCGGAGTAGGGCACCACGGAGCCTAGATATTTTTTAACGAGCTCGGGGTAGTTCTCAACGGCGTCGGAGAAGGAGCCAAAGATGATCCCCTGCTTCTCAAGTTCGGCCTTGTAGGTCGTCGCAACCGAGACGCTGTCGAATACGGCATCGACTGCGATCCTGGGCTTTACACCGGCAATCCGCTCTTGTTCCAAGAGCGAGATTCCGAGCTTGTCGTAGGTCTTGCGCAACTCGGGGTCGACTTCGTCGAGACTCTGAAGCTCGGGAGCCTGCTTGGGCGCAGAGTAGTAGACGATGTCCTGGTAGTTGATCTCGGGGTAGTCGACCATTGCCCAGCTGGGCTCGGTGTGGTCTTTGAGCATTTCGAAGAAGCGATTGAGGGCCTTCAGGCGAAAGTCGAGCAGCCACTCGGGCTCGTTTTTCTTGGCAGAGATCGTGCGCACCACCTCTTCGTTCAGGCCCGGGGGCAGCTGATCGACTTCGACGTCGGTGCTAAAGCCGTACTTATACTCGCGGTCGGCGATGTCACGTAGTTCGGCGTTTTGTTCAGCCATTGTTCAAATCCTCAGTTCCGTCAGGCTGCAATGCAGCGGAGGGTTGGGGCAGGGGGCGAATAAACCGGTCTAGTGGGTTCGGACCGGATGAAGTGTTTTGCACGAGGTCAGCGAGGGTGATCTGGCTGAGGGCGTCTTTTACGACGCGGTTGATGACCTGCCACGGGTCGCGCACGGAGCACGAGTCTTCGTGCAGGCAAAGTCCCGAGGAGGCCGCGCATTCGGTCATCGCGACGGGCCCTTCAAGTACCGCGATCATTTCAGCCACGGTGATCTCCGTGGCGTCGGCGCGTAGGCTGTAGCCACCT
>JBLHOB010000398.1:0-3834 GCA_047619425.1 Myxococcota bacterium | reverse complement strand
AGCCGCGACAAGCCCGGGCACCCCTGCTCCAACCGCCCAACAGCCACCCTCCATGCTCTTCAACGGCGTAGCCGTGACGCGCAAAGGTGAAATCGTCTCGACCGGCGAAACCGATCGCGTGCTCTATCGCAGCACGAGGCCGTAGGCGCAGGCTCTCATAAGGGTCGTTGATCGAAGTCACCTTGCTCGTTTAAATCGCGGCCCCAGTTGCATCGCAGCGCAGATGCAGCACGCTACCGGGCATGAGCAGCGTCCCGCCCCGAGATATGTCCAAAGAAGACCGCCCCCCGGCTGTGCTCGTAGGCGTACAGTTTCCGGGCGTAACCGATGAAGCGCTCTCCAGCTCTCTCGATGAGTTGCAGCGCCTCGCGGAGACCCTTGGGCTCTGCGTGATTGGCCGCATCACTCAAAAGCGTCGGGGGCCTGGCGCGACCAATGTGCTCGGCGAGGGCAAGTTGCAAGAGCTTGCCCAATACACGGGCGGCCGCGGCTACGTCGCAAGCTTCAAGCGACCTGGCTCACGTGCTGCGCACGAACAAGACGCCCTCGACGAACAAGCGGTTCAGAACCAAGTCGCCGCCCGCGAAGCCGATGTCGCTGCGAGTGAAGAGGAGTCTGACGAAGACGACCTTCCCACTCAAGCAGTTACCGTGCTCGTCGATCAGGATCTAACACCGACCCAGATGCGCAACCTCGAAGCGGCGACTGGCGTCGAGGTGCTCGACCGCTCGATGGTCATTCTTTCGATCTTCCAGCGCCACGCGCGTACGCGCGAAGCGAAGATCCAAGTGCAGATCGCACACCTCATCTACATGGCGCCTCGTTTGCGCGAAGCAGGTGCCGACACCGAGCGTCAGCGCGGAGGTGTCGGAGGTAAGGGTGCGGGTGAGACCTCCCTCGAACTCGGCCGACGCGCCACTCGCGATCGCATCGCCGAGTTGCGACGCAGCCTGGTCGTCGTGCAACGCGAAGCCAACACCCAGCGCAGTCGCCGAACCACCAATGCCACAAACACCGTGGCACTCGTCGGCTACACCAACGCAGGCAAGTCGAGGCTCATGCGCGGGCTCACCAACGATGTCATCTATATTGCGGACCAACTCTTCGCGACCCTCGATACAACGGTGCGCGTGCTCATGCCCGAGACTCGACCGCGCATCCTCATTTCGGATACGGTGGGCTTCATTAAAAACCTGCCCCACGATCTAGTGGCTTCGTTTCGCTCAACCCTTGAAGAAGCGAAGGACGCAAACCTTCATCTGCATGTTCTCGACGCCGCCGACGCTGCGTTTCGCGATCAATACGACGTCACCCGAGAAGTCCTCTCGGACATCGGAGCCGCCGATCATGCGAGGCTCTTGATCCTCAACAAGTGCGACCTGCTTTCGAAAGACGAGCGCGCGGCGCTTGCAGTCGAGTTTCCCGACGCTGTCTTGATGTCAGCGCAATCGCCCGACGACATCGCAATGCTCCACGGCAGGATCCAGGCACACTACGAGCGCTTCATGGAAGACGTCGACTTCCTCATCCCCTACGACCGCCAGGCCAACGTCGCGTTGCTGCACGACCGCTGCCGCGTACTTGAAGAGCGCTACGAAGAAGACGGCACACACATGCGCGTACGTGCCCCGGAGTCTGTACTCGGCGGCTTGCGTCGCGAACTCGCCGCGAAAAACTGATCCGCGGCCCACGCCGGCCCCAGACTCAGCTGCCCCCGCGCAAGTTCGCTAGCGGGCTGAGCTTGTGTAAACGCCCTGCGCCAATGCCGCCCAACAACGTGCTGGTCGCGACACTTGCAATCGCGAGCATCGTGAAGTCGAGCCACGGCGGGTCAAAGGGCAACTCGAACACAAAGCGAACCAGTCCCCAGCTTGATGCGACGGCAATCAGGCTGCCGACCAATGCGGCCAGTACGCCCAGCGCCACGACCTCTGTCGCAAGAATCTGACGAAGGGTGAGACTCGATGCACCCAAGGTTCGCAACAGCAGAACTTCCTTGGTGCGTTCTTGTCGCGCACTGATCGTGGCAGCGATCAAGATCATGAAGCCTGTTGCGAGGGTGAAGACCGCAAGCAAGCGAATCGCCGTCGCCATGCGTTGCATCATCGTGTCGACCGCCGCGAGGATCAAACTCGCGTCGAGTACGCTCACGTTTGAGTAGTCGCGAACCAGATCGCGTTGTAGTTGGGAGCGCACTTGCTCGTCGGCGACTCGCGCGAGAAGGACTGTGGTCTTCGGAGCCTGCTCAATCATTCCAGGCGGAAACACAACAAAAAAATTGGTTGCGAGCTTGTCCCAATTTACTTTTCGAACGTTGGTCACGACGCTTTCGACCGGCACCCCTTGGATGTCCCAATCGATCCGATCGCCGACGCCAATACCGAGGGACTTATGAATGCTCGTGTCAATTGAAACCGGGATCGGCGCCTGTGTGAAGGGCTCACTCTCCCACCACTCGCCAAGTACGACTTCTTCGGTGTCGCGCAGAAGTGCGTTGTAGGTGAGGCGGTATTCGCGCTGCAGGGCCCAGCGCAGCTCGCGGTTGGCGGGCGCTTCTTCGAGCCAATCGGAGATGGCCCTGCCTCTCACTGACGCGATACGCGCCGAGATCAACGGCGCATGATCCGTAATCACGGCCCCACGTTCTGCGAGCAGGGCACGTACAGGCTCGACTTGATCGGGTTGCACATCAAACAGCACGAGGTTCGGCCGGTCGGGCTCGGTGTCTACGGCGATCTGCTGCATCACATTTACTTGCACGCCGTGGAGGGTCAGCACCAGGAAGAGCCCAAAACCCACCGTCAGAATACTCGCCAACGTGTGATTGCGCGGGCGAAACAAATTCGCGATCCCCTGGCGCAGCCAGTACGGCGCGAGGCGCATGCGCAGCCCTCGCAACCAGTGGGTGCTCAATTGTGCAGCGAGGGCCAGCGCACCAAGTGCCAGCCCCAACCCCGCCGCGAAATAGACACCCACAATCCAACGCGGTGCTTGCCACACCGACACGGCAATTACGCTAAACGCCAAGGCAACCAGCAGGACGATTCGCCCACCGAGAGGCACGGGCTCGCCCGAAAAGTCGGCACGCAGCGCGCGCAACGGAGGCACGCGCACGAGATCAATGAGTGGGCCAGCAGCAAATAGAAGCGTCACCCACAGACCGAGACCGATCCCCGTAGCCACCGCGCCGATATCAAAGCCGGCTTCGATCTCAACCGGCAGCAAGCCCCGCATGAATGTCGGCATCCCGAACTGCAACAACACACCCAAGAGCGAACCCGCGAGCCCCGCCAAACCACCGAGCCCAACCGCGAGCAGGCCGTAAATGGCGAAGATGTCGTGTGAGCTTGCGCCGAGGGATCGCAACAACGCTACGGACTCGAGCTTCTCTTTGACAAAGACGCGAATCCCCGCCGCGACACCAACGCCTCCGAGCGCAAGCGCCGCGAGCCCAACCAAGCCGAGATAGCGGGTCAGCACGCCAAAGCTTCGATTGAGTTCGTTTTGATATCCCTTCACCGTCAACAACTCGAGCTTTGCATCTTCGAGGCGTCGGCGATTCGCCGTGAGCCACGGGCCCAGGATCGCGGGCGGTGCCCGAACAAAGACTTGATACTCAACAAGGCTACCCGGGCGGATCAGCGCAGTTGCTTCGAGCAAGGCTGCTGGCATCAGCACACGTGGAGCAATCTGGGTTTGCATCCCCAGACTCCCCGGCGCTTTTTTGATCGTGCCCACAATTTCAAAATTCACCTCGCCGATCGCAAGGCTCTCGCCGATCTCGGTGTCGAGTTGAATGAGGAGGCTCGCGTCGACAAGAACGCTCGGCCGTTC
>JBLHOB010000397.1:0-3837 GCA_047619425.1 Myxococcota bacterium | reverse complement strand
GACGTCAATGTCGGCAACATCGCCAGCGTCATCATCGCTACCTGACATCAATGCCTCGGAGTAAACGGCGAGAAAGACAAACGAGTCATGACAACGGCTACGCGAGATGTTCGCGAATTCGCGCCGAAAGCTTGTCCGGCGTAAAGCCGAAGTGCTCGGCCAAGTCGCCCGCAGGCGCCGAAGCACCGAAGCCTTCCATGCAGTGGATGAGCCCGCGTCGCCCGACCAAGCCCCGTAGAGACTGGGCAGAACCGGCTTCAACGCCGACCGTCGGAATGTCATCGGGCACAAGCGCATCGACGTAACTCTCGGGCTGTTCCTTCAACAGCTCGAGGCACGGTATCGATACGACGCGCGCGTGGATGCCTTCTGCAGCAAGCTTGTCCGCGGCATCGCATGCGAGCGATACCTCCGAACCACTTGCCAGAATCACGACATTGGGTGCGCCTTCGGTTGCACGCACGATGTAGCCGCCCTTGTGGATGTCCTTACGATCAAAGCCCGCCGGGCGCTCGAGCGGCGGTAGGTTCTGCCGGGTGAGCGAGAGCATCGAGGGACCTTCGGCGTTTTGCAGTATCCACGAATAAGCCATAGCCGTCTCGAGACCATCGGCTGGGCGGAAGACCGTAAGCCCGGGGATCAGGTGCAACGAGTCAACCTGTTCGATCGGCTGATGGGTCGGCCCGTCTTCTCCGACGTAGAACGAATCGTGAGTAAAGACAAACATCGAGCGCAGCTTCATCAAAGCGGCGAGTCGGATCGCGGGACGCAGGTAGTCGCTGAAGATCAGAAACGTTCCAGAGTACGGCAGGAAGGTTCCGTCGAGCGCCATACCGTTGGTGATCGCGCCCATCGCGTGTTCGCGCACACCAAAGTGAATGTTGCGACCCGCAAAGCGGCCGTTGCCCTCGTCGATGCCGACGATTCCAACGCCCTTGATGATGGGCGGCGCCGCAGAGCCAGCGAGATCGGCTGAGCCACCGGCCATGTACGGAACCAACTCGGAGAGCTTCTGCAAAACCGTGCCCGAGTGCTTTCGCGTCGCGGCGTTGGTGTCCATGCCGTCGCACAGCGCATCTTCAAGATCTCCGGGCAAAGCCCGCGAGCGAGCGCTGTCCCACGCCGCAGCACGGTCCGCGTTCGAGGCGCGCCACGCTGTCGTCTTCTTGTCGAGTTCAGCGCGCTCGGCGCGTTTGTCCGCGGTGCGCTCGGCCATGAAGGCCTTCACTTCGTCGGGCACGAAAAAATCGGGCTGAGCGGGGAATCCCATATTGGCTTTGGCGAGCGCAATTTCGTCGGAACCGAGCGGGTTGCCGTGGGCTTTGCTCGTGCCTTCGATTGCCTTGCTGCCGAGGCCAATCACGGTGCTGACAATGATCAACGTCGGGCGTTGATCTTCCGCCTTGCCGCGCTCGAGAGCGACGCGAATGCCTGCAGCGTCGCGACCATCGATGCCGTCGATCACATGCCAGCCATAGGCTTCGTATCGCATCTTCACGTTTTCGGTGAATGCGATGTCCGTGCCACCGTCGATGGTGATCTTGTTGTCGTCGTACATGAAGACGAGGTTGCCGAGGCCGAGGTGCCCAGCGAGAGACGAAGCCTCGCCGGAAATCCCTTCCATCAAGTCGCCATCACCAACGACGCCGTAAATGGTGTGGCAGCCCGGTGCGCCATCGTTGTCGCCGGACGCTGCACCAAACTGCGCTGCGGTCATCCGCGCAGCCAACGCCATACCTACTGCGTGGGAGATGCCTTGCCCGAGCGGGCCGGTCGTGATTTCAACACCGGGCGTTTCGCCGTATTCGGGGTGGCCGGGTGTCTTGGCTCCGAGTTGTCGGAAGCGCACCAACTCTTCGTGGGGTAGGTCGTAGCCCCAGAGGTGGAGTAGCGAATACAAGAGCATCGACGCGTGGCCGTTCGAGAGCACAAAGCGATCGCGCATGGGCCAGTCGGGATCGCTGGGATCAAAGCGCATCTGCGAGTTGAAGAGTTCGAAGACAGGACCGGCCAGCGCCATAGGTGCACCGGGGTGACCGCTGTTCGCCTTTTGCACGGCGTCGACTGATAGGAAGCGAATCGTGTTTTCGACTTGCTCGCGGAGTTCGGCGGTGAGCTCGGTGGACATGGATCCTCTCAGGTCACCTTCGACGGGGTTTCGCAGTTACGTCGGCGCGCGATAAGTCGCACGACCGTTTGGGGGCGGAACGCAAGTCGATGGCGAATCAGGCTGTGTATTAACGTTCATTGCTTCGATTGGGGGGGCCCAATAAGCGAGGACATTACTACAGATGCCGACGATCGCGAGGGTGCCCGACATCACATCGTGGAACGAACGAAGTCTCTTACACGATGTGAATTTGAAATGCGGCGCATGGTGGATGCGGCGCCTCTCAAGCGCGCGACCCCATCGACTCTGCAAGTCACTCGCCGCACTGAACACTCGTGTTTGGCGAACGTCGTTCGCACAATCACATCGATGCCGCCTGCGATCGATTGAGGGCGCTGGGTGGCGAGGCGGGACGGCAAACGAGCGGATGGTCGGGGTGGAGGGATTCGAACCCCCGACACTGAACTCCCAAAGCTCAGGCTCTACCAAACTGAGCTACACCCCGAAGCGGGCACATCCTAACACGAGAATTCACAGCTGCGACGTCGGCCTTCACAGCTTTTTCTTCACCCGCGGGTACCTCGCGAACAATACTCGCAGCGCGGCTATGCGATGCCACAAAAGGCGTCTCGTGCTATCAAGCCAGCGTTCGAAACGCCCCGTTCCCGCAGCGCAAGCCGCGAGTCCAGGGCCGGAACGGCGAATCCGAGACGAGGCAACCACCGCCTCACCTCTCGGAACACCGCGGCTGCCGCGGAGCGTCGATCCAGTAAGACCCACTTAGACTCTACTTCCAACGATCTACTTCCAATTACACCAAGAACACGCCTAGACACGCGTACATAAATGGGGCGCAGCCGCGCCAGGACTGGACGCCGCCGCGTCGCCCCGGAGACCTCTGCTATGAGCACGACCAAAACCGCAGGCCCCAGAACGCTGTTTCGCAAAGTCTGGGACGCACACACGGTGCGAGACTTGCCGACGGGCCAAACCCAGCTCTTTATCGGTACCCACTTGATCCACGAAGTCACCAGCCCCCAAGCTTTCGCGATGATCCGCGAGCTCGGACTCGGCGTGCGCTTCCCCGGCCGCACGTTTGCGACCGTCGACCACATTATCCCGACCGATACCCGCATCCGCCCTCTGTCAGATGCCATGGCAGAGGCGATGATGAGCGAGCTCGAAAAGAACTGCCGCGACAATGACATCGAGCTGTTCGACGTTGCGAGCGGACAGCAGGGCATCGTCCACGTGATTGGCCCGGAGCAGGGCCTCACCCAGCCCGGCATGACAATCGCCTGCGGCGACAGTCACACGTCGACCCACGGTGCATTTGGCGCCATCGCCTTCGGCATCGGAACAAGCCAGGTACGCGACGTTCTCGCCACGCAAACCCTGGCCTTGGCCCCGCTCAAGGTGCGCCGGGTCAACGTGACAGGCAAGCTCGGCCACGGCGTTTACGCCAAGGACGTCACCCTGGCCATCATCCGCGAGCTCGGGGTAAACGGCGGCGTCGGCTATGCCTACGAATACGCTGGCCCGGTGATCGACGCAATGTCGATGGAAGAGCGCATGACCCTGTGCAACATGGCCATCGAAGGCGGTGCACGTTGTGGCTACGTAAACCCCGACGAGACAACTTTCGAATATATCCGCGGCCGCCCAAAGGCACCGCAAGGCGAAGCCTTTGACCGTGCCGTCGAAACCTGGCGCGCTATCGCGAGCGA
>JBLHOB010000396.1:0-3845 GCA_047619425.1 Myxococcota bacterium | reverse complement strand
AGACGGAAGAGGAAGTCGAACTCGTCGACTTGCCTGTGATCAAGGCCATTCGCGGGGCCGACGTCGAGGCTGCAGAGGCTTACCCGGGTACGCTGCTACTACTCGATCATCCGAGTGAAGGCGGCGGTAAGGGCAAGGTCTGGGATTGGAGCGAGGCGAGCGAGCTGATCGAAAGTGGCTACGACATCATCTTGGCCGGAGGTCTCAATCCAGACAACGTGGGGCAGGCGCTGGGTGATCTCGGTGGAGTCATGCCCTGGGGGGTCGATGTCGCGACGGGTGTTGAGGTGAACGGGCGCAAGGATGCGGCAAAGATTCGCGCCTTCATCGAGGCGGTGCATGTCGCCGAAGACGCAACCCATGCCGATAATTTGGGCGAAGAGAACTAGGAAGCGAATGTTCCGAGCACAGCATGAGTTGGAGCGCGAGCTCCGAGCTCAATGCAGGATGTAAGTCGGTCTAGCTCTCTTCGGTAAGCGTCCGATAGAGAGCCTCAACTTGCGCGCGTGTCTCTTCGCGACTGTTGGAGTTGTCGATCGTGTAGTTCGCCATCTCGCGCTTTTCGTCGATGGGCAACTGCGAATCGATGCGTCGTTGCGCCTCGGCGCGATCACAACGGTCGCGTTCCATGGTGCGAATGATCTGGGTCTCAACCGGCACCCAAGCGAGTATCGTCGCATCGTATTGGGTCGCGACCGCGGCGCCCGTGCCGCGCTTTGCCCCTTCGAAGAGCAGCGGGATGTCGAGGACCACGAGAGGGTCGTTGCGGGTACGGCCTTCTTCGGCTTGGCGCATCATCTCGGCAATTACGGGCGGGTGGACAATCAGGCCGAGCTTCGCGCGGGCATCGGGATCGCGAAACACGATGGCACCGACCGCTTCGCGGTCCAGCGAGCCGTCTTCGCGAATCACGTCTTGGCCAAACTCCTCGGCCATTGCTGCAAGCATCGGTGTGCCAGGTGCCTGCAATTGGTGAACGATGGCATCGGCGTCAATCGGGGTGGCCCCGAGTTCTGCGAGGATCGCCAATACGGTGCTTTTTCCAGATCCGATTCCACCCGTGAGGGCAACCACTTTCGACATGGCCAGAGAATGACAGCGACGGCAGGGAGGTCAACGCGTGTTTTCAGCTCTCGTGAGCGAGGCCGCCGAATGGCCTGTGGCCCTCCGGGCTTGGATGGGAACGGGAAGTGGACCGCCGTAGGGGGAGAAGTTCTCATAAACCCTTGGCCAGACACGTGTTTTTCGCCTCGTCCCATTTGCGGCAAGACGGGCCCTCCGATATATTGCGCCAGCGATTCCAGGGGGTTAGCGCCTCTTTCGCTGTGCGACTTCTTTAATCCCCTCGCTTACGACCTGTCCCTGGCCTGTCCTTGACGTTTCTTTGTCGTGTCATTGGTGTGTCTTTAGCGATCGATCCCGAGAAAAGATCTGACCCCGATCGGCTGTACTTGCTGCGCGCGGGGGAAGGAGCCAACAGCCATGTCGGACTCAAATGATGTCAGCGATGCGAAAGACGGACGCAATGCGGAGACCGCATCGAGTCATGGCGAAGCTGCGGATCCGGCCTGGCAGGGCGGAGATATCGCAGCCCGAATTGGCGAACTCCGCGTACAGATTGACCAGGTGGATCTCGACATTCTTGAGCGCCTGAACGAGCGTGCAAACTTGGTTGAAGAGGTTGGGCGCGTGAAGAGCGGGGGCGCCAAGAGTCCGATCTACGTCGCCAGCCGAGAGCGTGACATCGTTGCCAACTTGATCGAGCAAAACCGCGGGCCGTTCCCCAACCCGGGTGTTGTGCACGTCTTCCGCGAGATTATCTCCGCGACGCGTTCGCTTGAAAAAATGGTGAGCGTTTCGTACCTCGGACCCGAGGGCACATTTAGTCACCTCGCTGCGATTCGCAATTTTGGCACCCAGGTTGACCTGCAGCCCTGCGCGAATTTGAGTGAGGTGTTCCTCAAGGCCGAAAGAGGGGAGACGCACTTCGGTGTTGTCCCGGTCGAGAATACGACCGAGGGCGCAGTGACCGAGTGCTACGACAATCTGGTCGAGTCCAACGTCACGATTTGCGGCGAACTTATGCTCGAGATTTCTCAGAACCTCTTGCGCCTTGGCGGCGGTCTGGACGGCATCGAACGCGTGGCGTCGATGTGGCAGCCGATCGCCCAATGTCGCGAGTGGCTGCGACGGCGCTTGCCCGACGTTGAAATCGTCGAGACAACGAGCACTGCTCAAGCCGCGCAGCTCGCAATGAAAGACCCGAAGCTTGCGGCGATTGGCAGCGAACTCGCGGCGGACGCCTACGGCCTCGAGTTGGTGGAGAGTGGCATCGAAGACCAACGCGGTAACACGACGCGCTTCTTGGTGATCGGTCGCGAGATGCCCGCGGTGAGTGGAAACGATTTGACGTCAGTCGTCTTTACCGCGCGCAAGAATCAATCCGGTGCGCTGCATCGCCTGCTCGAGTCCTTTGCGCGCAACGACGTCAATCTCACGTCGATCCAGTCGCGGCCGGTGAAGAGCAAGCCGTGGGAATATCTGTTCTTTGTGGACATGGAAGGGCACTTGAGTGACGACCACGTCGCCAAGGCGTTGAAAGATGCAGCCGTGCTCTCGCACTCCCACAAGATTCTCGGCTCGTACCCACGTGCCCAACAAATTCCGAGCCCGATGATCAACGCGATCGAAGGCGGTTCCTAACGGTGTCGATCGAAGAACTTGTCAATCCGCACATACGGGATCTATCGCCCTACGTGCCGGGTAAGTCGATGGGAGAGCTTGAGCGCGAGCTCGGCATCACGTCGTCGATCAAGTTGGCGTCGAACGAGAACCCGCTCGGTCCGTCTCCGAAAGCGCTCGCAGCCCTGCGCGACGCGATCGACGAGGTGCATCGCTATCCCGATGGTGCGTGCTGCGCATTGCGGGCACGTCTGTCCGAGAAGCTTGGTGTCGATGAGAACCAACTCGTTTTCGGTTGCGGTGCGGACGAAATCCTTGAATTGATTTGCAAGACCTTCGTAGGCAACGGCGAAGAAGTCGTCATGCCGTGGCCGTCGTTCGCGATGTATCCGATCGTCGTGAAGGGGATGGGGGGCAAGGTCGTTCAGGTGCCGCTGCGTCCCGACTTCAGTCACGACCTCGACGCCATGCTCGAAGCCATTACCGAAAAGACCAAGCTTGTTTTTGTCTGCAACCCGGACAACCCGACGGGCACGAGCATTGGTGCCGAAGCCTTTGACGCGTTTGTTGCCAAACTGCCGAGCAATGTCGTTTTGGCTGTCGACGAGGTGTACTTCGAGTTCGTGCGCCGTGGCGATTTTCCAAAGACTCTTGAGTTGCTGCGCAAGCGTCCAGCAACCTTGGTGCTGCGATCGTTCTCCAAAATTTACGGGCTCGCGGGTTTGCGCGTTGGCTATGGCATCGGCCATCCCGACTTGGTCGGATACCTCGAGCGCGCTCGGCACCCGTTCAACGTCAACCGTTTGGCGGAGGCCGCAGCAGTTGCGGCTCTCGACGACGACGATCACGAGCGGCGAACCCTTGCACTCAATGGCGAAGGGATCGAATACCTCGGCAAAGAACTCACTGCGCTCGGTTACGAAGTTGCGCCCACGGACACGAACTTCATCTTGGTTAAGACTGGCGCAAGTGTGTCGGAAGCCTTGATGAAGACCGGTGTGATCGTGCGTCCGATGACAAGCTTCGGTTTGCCGGATCACGTTCGAATTACCATTGGGCTCCCGGAAGAAAACCAGCGACTTGTCAAAGAATTGCGCGCGTTGACGGTGGAGGCGCGGTGAGCGAACCGGCAACCACACCGACGGTCGACGCACCATTTGAAC